>CANOCD010000320.1 GCA_947564495.1 uncultured Angelakisella sp.
CTGGGGGCTGTGCGGTCCGCTTTCCTAACTGCTGAACGGTTTCTGCGCCGTCCCCTACTGACACGTCGTGGCGGCGGGGACAGCGGTCACGCCCTGGCTGGGTGCTTCCACTTGGCGCCGTCCGGGCGTTAGCGGCCTCCTTCCGTTGGCCTTATAAGGAGATTTCCTCTGCGGAGGAAATCGAGCCCTTCGGGCAAGCGGCCTGCGGGCCGGGGGTTAGAACGTCTTTGGTGCCTCCGGCGGAGCCCTTCGGGCTATGCCGCTGCGGCGGCGGGGTTGGGGACGGCTTTGGTCCTACGGACGTGGGCTACGCCCAGCCTCCGGCGGAATAAATTGGCCTGCGGGCCGGGTGTTTGTTCTTTGTTTGTTTTTTCTGCAATTTGCACAATGATACACTATAATTTATGGAGGTAATTACAATGGCAGAAACATTACTTGCTCTGGGCATGGTGGAGACCAAGGGCCTGGTAGGGTCCATCGAGGCGGCGGATGCTATGGTCAAGGCCGCAAATGTCAACCTCATCGGCAAGGTCCACGTGGGAGGCGGTCTTGTGACCGTCATGGTCCGGGGGGACGTGGGGGCGGTCAAGGCCGCCACCGACGCCGGGGCCGCCGCTGCCGCCAAAGTCGGCGAACTGGTGAGCGTCCACGTCATTCCCAGGCCCCACCCGGAGGTGGAGTACATCCTTCCTTCGCTGAAAACCAGCGATAAGTAACGGGGATGGCCTATTCCCGGGAGGAACTGGCGGAGGCCAAGCGGCAGATCGACTCCATCCTCCACAAGCTGGGGGAGACGGTCCGGACGCTGGAGGCCAAGGGGGAGGAGAAGCGGTACCGCTCCCAGATCACCCTGGCCAAGCGGCGGATAGCGGCGCTGGAGATCGCAAGGGAACTCATCCAAAGAGAACTGAACCAATAAGGAGGTAACTACAATGGCAGAAACATTGCTTGCTCTGGGCATGGTGGAGACCAAGGGCCTGGTAGGGTCCATCGAGGCGGCGGACGCCATGGTCAAGGCGGCCAACGTCAACCTCATCGGCAAGGTCCACGTGGGGGGCGGTCTTGTGACCGTCATGGTCCGGGGGGACGTGGGGGCTGTCAAGGCCGCCACCGACGCCGGAGCCGCAGCCGCCGCCAAGGTGGGCGAGCTGGTGAGCGTCCACGTCATCCCCAGGCCCCACGGCGAGGTGGAGTACATCCTGCCCACTTTGAAATAAGCCATGGGGAAGATCATCACCGAAAACGATCTGAGAAGCCATCCCCCCGCCCCCGGCACACGCCGGTACGAGGTGGAGGAGGGGACCTTCGTGGCCGAGTCGGCCCGCTCCTGGCTGGAGAAACGGGGCATCGACCTGGTGATTGTCCCCCGGGGGAAGGCGTGCGGCGGCATGAGCCGCACCCCAGTGGCCGACCGGGGGAACCGGACCTACATCGACGCCGCCACCGGCCTGGGGCTGGGGCGGGAAAAGCCGGAGGAGATGACCCACCTGCGGGGGAACCTCCTGGTGAAAAAGACCCACCCCCGCATCGCCTTTCGGGGGAAGCTGGACAGCCTGGAGGCCGCCCTCCTGGAGGCCCAGTGGCTGGCCCACAAGGAAAACAGGCCGGGCGTCCGGGACGACCTGGGGGAGGTGCTGGAGCACGTCCGCCTTGTCCTCGGGGCGGAGGTGAAGGGCGAGCCCCTCCCCGAAGGGACGCTGATGGGGATGGACCAGGCGGAGCTTCGCCGGGTGTCCCACAACGTCAAGGGGGAGTTCGGCATCGACCATCCCATCCCCTGCTGGGAGATGGGGGAGCTTGCCCTGCGGCTGAACACCATCCGCACCCAGGTGCGGGAGGTGGAGCTGGCCGCCGCCCTGGCCTTTGAGGCCCCGGGGGAGGCGCCCAGGCCGGACCTTATCAAGGAGCTGAACCGGCTGAGCAGCGGGGTGTACATCATTTTCTGCAAGCTCATCGCCCAAGGATAAAGGAAAGGGGGCGCTGTCATGTCCATCAGTGAAGGGGAGGTCCGGGAGCTTGTTTCCCGGGTCCTTGCCCAATGCGAGGGGCTCTCTGTCCCCGGGGCCCAGGGGCCGGGGGACGGCAGTTTCCCGGTGGAGGCTTCGGCCCGCCACGTCCACCTGACCAAAGAGGCGGTGGAGGCGCTGTTCGGGCCGGGGGCGAAGCTGACCAAAAAGCGGGATCTATCCCAGCCGGGGGAGTTCCTCAGCGACCAGCGGGTGCGGCTGGTGACCCCCAAGGGGGAGATCGCCAACGTGGCTGTGCTGGGGCCGGAGCGGCCGACTGTTCAAGTGGAGCTTTCCCTCACCGACGCCCGGCAGCTGGGGGTGAAGGCGCCGGTGAACCTGTCCGGGGATCTTACCGGGGCGGGGGATGTCACCCTCATCGGCGACCGGGGGGTGCTGGCGGCGGCAGGGTCGGTCATTGCGGCCCGGGCGCACATTCACATGACGCCGGGGGATGCCTCCAGGCTGGGGGTATCTGACGGGGAGGTCGTGCGGGTGGCCATTGCTGGCGGCAGGCCGGTGACTTTTGACCGGGTGGTCGTGCGGGTGAAGGGCAGTTTTGCGTTGGCGATGCACATTGATTTTGACGAGGCGAATGCCTGTGGGCTGGGGGCCAATGCAACCGGGAAAATTGTGCGGTAGGTCTCTGGGCGGGGGCCTTTACCACGGCCAACCGCCGAAGGCGGCACTTAGGCCGTGCCTCCCCTGAAAGGGGAGGTGCCCTCCGCAGAGGGCGGAGAGGTGGCCCCGAAGGGGCCTAGGCGCTACCGCACTGCAAAATCTTTCCCCTGTCCCGCCAGCCTGTGCTCCTGATTGCCGACACTTCGGTTTGTCGTTAGGCCGTGACCCTTTGGGCGTGCGCTCATTGGACTGCCAT
>CANOCD010000321.1 GCA_947564495.1 uncultured Angelakisella sp.
CAACTCCCCCCGCCGTTGCTACCTCTTAATTTCCCCTCCCCCCACCACCACATCCCCCGCATAAAACACCACCGCCTGCCCGGGTGTGATGGCCCTCTGTGGCTCGTCGAACAGGACCCGGACCCCGCCGTCCCCCTCCGGAAACACGGTAGCCCCCTGCTCCCTCTGGCAGGAGCGGACCTTGGCCCCCACCCGCAGAGGCCCGGCGGGGGCCTCCCCGGCGATCCAGTTCATCTCCCCCGCGTAAAGCTCCCGCTCGTACAGCTCCTCCTCCGGTCCCACGGTGACAGTGTTCTTCTCCATGTCCTTCCCGCAGACGTAGACCGGCCTCCCCACCGCCAGCCCCAGCCCCTTCCGCTGGCCCAGGGTGTAGCGCGCCGCCCCCCGGTGCCGGCCGATGACCCTTCCGGAGCGGTCCAGAATGTCCCCCTCCCGGCTCTCTTTTCCCCTCCACCGCTCCAAAAAGGCCCCATAGTCCCCATCGGGCACAAAGCAGATATCCTGGCTGTCCGGCTTTCTCGCGTTATAAAACCCCTGCGCCTCCGCCAACGCCCGGACCTCCCCCTTGGTCAGCTCCCCCAGGGGAAAGAGGGTATGCCCCAGCTGCTCCTGGGTCATGGTGTAGAGGAAATAGGTCTGGTCCTTGCTCTCATCCCGGGCCTTTTTCAGCAGATACCTGCCCCTTTCCTCCCCGATCCGGGCGTAATGCCCCGTCGCCATATACCGGCACCCCAGCTCCAACGCCCGCCGGAAAAGCCGGTCAAATTTCATATAGCGGTTGCAGTCGATACAGGGGTTGGGGGTCTCCCCGCTTTCATAGGCGGATACGAACCGGTCCATGACCTGGGTACGGAACTCCTCGGTATCGTTGAACACATAGTAGGGGATCCCCAGCCGGAAGGCCACGCTCCGGGCGTCCTCCACATCCGCCAGGGCACAGCAGGTTTTCCCCCCGCCCTCCCCCATCTCCCCACTGTCATAGAGCTTCATGGTCACCCCCAGGCACTCAAGCCCCCGGGCCTTGGTGAGAAGGGCGGCCACCGAGGAATCCACCCCGCCGCTCATGGCGATGAGAGCCTTTTCACTCATGGCAGTGGGGGCAGCTCCCCTCATCGGGGAAATCCTTGGGGTCGTAGGCAATGCCGTGCCTGTCGTAGTAATCCTTCACCGCCGCCCGGATGGCCTCCTCCGCCAGCACCGAGCAGTGGAGCTTGTGGGCGGGCAGTCCATCCAGGGCCTCGGTCACCGCCCGGTTGGTAAGCTGCAGGACCTCAGAAAGGGGCTTTCCCTTGATAAGCTCGGTGGCCATGGAGCTGGAGGCGATAGCCGACCCACAGCCGAAGGTCTCGAACTTCACGTCGGTGACAATGCCCTCCCGGATCTTCAGGTAGATTTTCATGATATCGCCGCACACGGCGTTGCCCACCTCGCCCACGCCGTCGGCGTCCTCCATAACCCCCACGTTCCGGGGATTCCGGAAATGGTCCATCACTTTGTCGCTGTATAGTGCCATAGCCGGCTCCTCCTTTTCAAATCACAAATTCCTTTTTTCCGCTGACCTTATCCTTCCAAAGGGGGGACATATTGCGGAGGTAGGCCACGATGTCCGTCACCGCCGCCACCGCCGCGTCCACGTCCTCCCGGGTGTTCTCCTCCCCCAGGGTGAGCCGCAGGGATCCGTGGGCCACCTCGTGGGGCCGCCCGATGGCAAGAAGCACATGGCTGGGGTCCAGGGACCCCGAGGTGCAGGCCGAGCCCGAGGAGGCGCAGATGCCCCTGTCGTCCAGAAGGAGGAGCAGGCTCTCCCCCTCCACCCCCTCAAAGCAGAAGTTCACGTTCCCCGGCAGCCGCCGGACAGCGTCCCCGTTCAACACCGAGTGGGGGATTTTCGACAGCCCCTCCATGAGCCTGTCCCGGAGGGCGGACACTCTTCGGGCCGTCTCCTCCATATGGGCGCAGCTCTCCTCCAGGGCCGCCGCCATCCCCAGAATGGCGGGCAGATCCTCCGTCCCCGCCCGGCGGCCCCTCTCCTGTGCTCCCCCCTCAATGAGGGGCAGCAGGGGAAGCCCCCGGCGGACATACAAAGCCCCCACCCCTCTGGGCCCGCCAAACTTATGAGCCGACAGGGAGAGCATATCTATGCTTTGCCCCTTCACGTCCACGGGCAGATGTCCCGCCGCCTGGACCGCGTCGGTGTGGAAGCTCACCCCCCGCTCCCGGCAGAGGGCCCCGATCTCCCCGATGGGCTGGATGGTGCCGATCTCGTTGTTGGCGTACATCACGGTGACCAACGCCGTATCCTCCCGGAGGGCGGCCTCCACCTCCTCTGCCGTCACAAGGCCGTTTTCGTGCACATCCAAAAGCTGGACCTCAAAGCCCTCCCGCTCCAGCTTTTTCAGGGTGTGGAGCACCGCGTGGTGCTCAAAGGCGGTGGAGATGATGTGCTTTTTCCCCTTCCCGGCCCCCACCCGGGCGGCGGACAAAATGGCCTGGTTGTCCGATTCGCTCCCCCCGGAGGTAAAGTAGACCTCCCCGGGCGACGCGCCGATACAGGCCCCCACCCGCTCCCGGGCGCTCCAGAGCGCCTCCGCCGCCCGCTGGCCCAGCCGGTATAAGCTGGAGGGATTCCCCCAGACCTCCTCCATGGCGGCGGTCATGGCCCTCCCCGCCGCCGGGCTTGTTTTTGTGGTAGCCGCATGGTCCATATAGATCATGGTCCCACTTCCTTTCCTGGAAATTTTTTGGCTTGGCCTTAGGATACCCCTTAATTCCTACTTTGTCAATATGAATTATAGGACATAAAAAGGCCCGGATCGTGGGAGATCCGGGCCTTTTGCTGATTACAATTGATTACAAATAGTTACAAACTGGTTAC
>CANOCD010000322.1 GCA_947564495.1 uncultured Angelakisella sp.
GAATATAATTTACCAAAAGGTGTGGATTCCGGCAAAGGGGGCTGACAGAACTATGATGAGCGGCATCATTGGCGGGATGATCCTGCTGTCCATCATCACCGGGGCGATAGGGGGAAACATGGCGGCGGTCTCCACGGCGGCCATGAACGGCTGCGGCCAGGCGGTGGAGCTGGCCCTCTCCCTGGCGGGGACCATCTGCCTGTGGAGCGGGGTCATGGGCATCGCCGAGAAAAGCGGCCTCACCGACGCCCTCAGCCGGATGTTCCGGCCCGTGAACCGCTTTCTGTTCCGGGGGCTTTCCCCGGACAGCCCGGCCATGAAGGCGGTGTCCATGAACATGGCGGCCAACCTCCTGGGCCTGGGCAACGCCGCCACCCCCCTGGGCCTTGCCGCCATGAAGGAACTGGAGCGGGAGAACCCCGAACACGGCGCCGCCAGCCAGGCCATGGTGACCTTTGTGGTGCTGAACACCGCCTCCCTCCAGATCCTGCCCACCACCAACGCCTACCTGCGCCTGGCGGCGGGCTCCAAGGAGCCCATGGAGATCCTCCCGGCGGTGTGGCTGGCCTCCACCGTCTCCATCTGCACCGGGGTATTCATGACCCGGGCCCTGGGGGGCTGGGGGCGAAGGAGGCGGGGGAGATGATGGCGGTCATCAACCACTTTATCGTCCCCGGCATCATCGGGGGGATCTTCCTCTTTGGCATCTGCCGGGGGGTGAACACCTTTGACGCCTTTCTGGAGGGGGCCCGGGAGGGGCTTTCCACCGTGGTGTCCATCCTCCCCGCCCTCATCTGCCTGCTGACGGCGGTGGCCATGTTCAAGGCCAGCGGGGCGCTGGATGTCCTCAGCTGGGGGCTTTCCCCGGTGGCGGCGGCCCTGGGCCTCCCCCGGGAGGTGCTGCCCCTGGCGCTGCTCCGGCCCATTTCGGGGAGCGGGGCCATGGTGCTGTTCAACGACATCCTGGCCACCTACGGCCCGGACAGCTTCATCGGGCGGGTGGCCAGCGTGATGGAGGGGTCCACCGAGACGACCTTCTACACCATCGCCGTCTACTACGGGGCCATCGGGGTGAAGCGGACCAGGCACACCCTGCCCTCCGCCCTGTCGGCGGACCTGGCGGGGATCATCATGAGTGCTGTGGCGGTGCGGCTTTTTCTCGGGGCGTGAGGGAGCCGCCGCATGATACAGAAAGACCGTCCGCCGCATCCTCCCGGCGGGCGGCTTTTCCTGCTGCCCGCCCTTGCGATCCCCGCCAAAATATGCTATCATGATCCTTGCCGATTCTATCTTGTATGGGAGGTCTTGCACCATGGACTTTCGTGAGGAAGCACTGGCGGTCTGGCGGCAGGCAAACCAGGACAACCCCGGGCTGGAATCCTTCCGGGCCCGGAAAAAGGCCCTGCTCTGGGGGGTGATGGGGGGCTTTGCCCTGCAAAAGCTCATCGGCCTCTATGTGCTCGGGGGGATGGGGAGCGCCGGGGCGCTGGTGGCCGGGCTGTTCGGGGCGGTGATGGGGCTGGCCATCCCCGGCATCTTTGCCTTGGCGGTGTGGCGGGGGAACTGGCGGTTTTCCCTGGCCCTCCTCCTCCCCGCCGCCTACCTGATCTTTGACGTGGCGGGCAACGGCATCCCGGCCCTGGCCAGCGGGGACAGCTACCATCCGGTCTTTTACCTCATCCTGGCGGTGGAGGGGCTGCTGGCCCTCTACCTTGTGGGGGTGACCCTTTGGCTTTCGGTCCCCCGGCGGAACCGGGAGCTGGGGGAGGTGGCCAACCAGATCAACGAGTACCTGATCCGCCGGAGCAAGGAGATCGCCGCCTCGACCCGGCAGCCGAGACGATAAAAGGAGGGTCCGCTATGAATCAGTATCCCAAGGAGCCAAGGCAGGAGGAGGTCCCCTCCTTCTATCAACAGATCAAGGAGGCCGCCGGGCCGGAGGGGCTGCCCGAGGACTTCTCCCTCCAGAAGCCCAGCGAACCCGACGAGAAACTCCGCTTTGTGGACGGGGGGATCGACGGCGTCGCCATGTACCACACCGCCATCCAGCCGGAGGATCTGGGGGAACTGCCGGAAATTCTGCGGCTCATCCAGGATGAGGACCCCCGGGCGGAGGAGCGGCTGGAGGGGTTCTTCCGGGCCAACGGGCGGATGTCCCCCATGCTGGGGCTCATCGACGGCCTCCAGGAGTGGGTGGTGGAGCACCGGGAGGAGCTGGACCCCAACCGGCTGTTCCGCTTCGCCCTGCACCTTCTCCGGGAGAGCCGGAGCGTTCCCTGCGTCAAGTTCGGGCTTTCGCTGCTGGAGCTGGTGGAGACTGACGGGACCCAGGCCCGGGAGGTGATCTCCACCCTGGCCCTCAGCGACGAGTTCACCCTGTTCTGCGGCTATGTCATCCGGGACTGGGCGGACGGGGAGGAGGAACTGTTCCGGCTGGCCAAGGTGGTCCGGGGCTGGGGGCGGATCTTCCTGCTGAACCAGATGGAGCTGGAGGCGCCGGAGATCCGGGAGTGGCTGCTGCGGGAGGGGTGGCAGAACGATATTTTGGCCTCCTACACGGCCAAGCTCTGTGCCGAGAAGGGGGGCTTTTTGGAGCTGCTCCGGCGGGAGAGGCTCACCGGGGAGGAGCTGGAGCAGGCCCGGGGATTGATGGCGGGGCTGCTGGACGAGGGGCCGGTGCGGAATATTTCGGTGATGGCGGAGGGGGAGACGATGCTGCGGGAGTATCTGCGGCATATAGAGGCCCACGGCCAGGAGGACGAAGCCGCCAGGGAGAAGCTGGCGGAGCTTACGGCCTAGGACTCCAGGCAGGAGCCAGGACGACCGCAAGGTAATGTAGGGTGTAAAGTTTAGGGCCGCCCTTTTCAAAGGGC
>CANOCD010000323.1 GCA_947564495.1 uncultured Angelakisella sp.
CCAGATCATCGTGGCCTGCAACATCCAGGCCCTGGCCGAGGCCCTGACCCTGGCCACCAAAGCCGGCGTGGACCCTCAACTGGTCTTTGAGGCCATCCGGGGGGGACTTGCCGGTTCCACCGTGATGAACGCCAAGGCCCCCATGATGATCGCTGGCAATGACAAGCCCGGTTTTATGGTGGACCTGCACATCAAGGACCTGAACAACGCCCTGGACTGCGCCCATACCGTGGGGGTCCCCCTGCCCATGACCGCCGAAGTCATGGAGGTGATGCAGTGGCTCCACAACCGGGAGGGCGGCCGCAAAGACCACAGCGCCATAGTCCAGTATTACGAGCATCTGACCGGCATCACCGTCAGGAAGCAGTAAAGCGAGGTGCCGCAGATGAATACGGCTTTTATCAAAGGGGTCGTGGTCCCCATCCTCACCCCCATCGACGGGGAGGAGCGGATTGACGAGGCCCGGTTCCGCCGGCAGATCGACTATGTCATCAACGGCGGTCTGGAGGGCATCCTGGTCTTTGGCTCCAACGGGGAGTTCTACCAGGTGGAGGAGGACGAGATGGCCCGGGGCCTTGCCATCGCCCTGGACCAGGCGGCGGGCCGGGTACCGGTGTACTTCGGCGTCGGGGCCATCAACACCAAAAAATGCGTCCGTCTGGCTAAGATGGCGGCGGAGAAGGGGGCGGCGGCGGTCTCGGTCCTCCAGCCCATGTTCCTGAAGCCCACCGAGGCGGAGCTGTTCCTCCACTTCGAGACCATCGCCAGGGCCATCCCCGAGACCCCGGTCCTTGTCTACAACAACCCCGGCCGGGTAGGGTACGGCCTTGCCGCCGCCTTCGTCTCCCGACTGGCCCACGCCGTCCCCAACATCGTGGGGATGAAGGACACCTCCGGGGACATGACCCTCACCGAGGAGTGCGTCCGCCTGGGCCGGGATATAGATTTCAAGGTCTTTGGGGGGAAGGACACCCTGCTCTACGCCAGCCTCTGCGTGGGGGCCGTGGGGGGAGTCTGCACCGCCGGTAATTTCATGCCGGAGCTCATCGGCGACATCTACCACAGATTTGCCGCCGGGGATGTCAAGGGCGCCCTGGAAGCCCAGTTTAAGCTCAACCCGGTGCGCCTTTCCATGGACGCCGCCTCCTTCCCGGTGGCGGCCAAGGATATGGCCAACCTCCGGGGGCTGGATGTGGGGGTCCCCTACCTCCCCAACCTGCCCACCCCCGAGGGCCCGGCGCTGGAAAACATCAAAGCCGCCATGCGCAAGGCCGGACTGATCTGAGAGGAGTGAAAGGATGAAGATCCCGACTGTAGCGAAAATGGAAGTGTTCCCCTTGGCCGGCCACGACTGCATGGAGCTGAACCTGTCCGGCGCCCACGCCCCCTACTTTACCCGCAACGTGGTCCTCCTCACCGATTCCAACGGCGTGGAGGGAGCAGGAGAGGTCCCCGGCGGGGAGAAGATCACCCAGGCCCTGGAAAGCGTCAAGGACCTGGTGGTGGGCACCCGGATCGCCGACTACAAGCAGACCCTCAACAAGGTCCGGGCCTGGCTCGCCGCCAACATCAAGGACGATGTCCGGGGGCTCCAGACCTTCGACCTCCGCACCGGCGTCCATGTGGTCACCGCCATCGAGGCCCCCCTGCTGGACCTCCTGGGCAAGTTCCTGGAGGTCCCCGCCGCCGCCCTCATGGGGGACGGCGTCCAGCGGGAACGGGTGCGGTTCCTCTCCTACCTCTTTTACGTCGGCGACCGGAAAAAGACCGATCTGGAGTACGAGGAGGAGCCGGAGGCCAGCTGCGATTGGTACCGCCTCCGCCATGAGGAGGCCATGACCCCCGAGGCCATCGTGGCCCTGGCCAAGGCCACCCACGAGAAGTACGGCTTCGAGGACTTCAAGCTCAAAGGCGGCGTCCTGTCCCCCAAGGAGGAGCTAAAGGCGGTCCAGGCCATCAAGGCCGCCTTCCCCGACGCTCGGGTGGACCTGGACCCCAACGGCTGCTGGAGCCTCAAGGAGGCCCTGGAGATCGGCCCCGAGCTGAAAAAGGTGCTGGCCTACTGCGAGGACCCCTGCGGCGCCGAAGACGGCTTCTCCGGCCGGGAGGTGATGGCGGAGTTCCGCAAGGCCACCATGATGCCCACCGCCACCAACATGATCAACACCGACTGGCGGCAGATGTGCCACGCCATCGCCCTGCAGAGCGTGGACATCCCCCTGGCCGACCCCCATTTCTGGACCATGGAGGGCTCCGTCCGGGTGGGCCAGCTCTGCAGCGACTTCGGTTTGATGTGGGGCTGCCACTCCAACAACCACTTCGACATCTCCCTGGCCATGGTGGTCCAGTGCGCCGCCGCCATCCCGGGCAAGATGAACGGCATCGACACCCACTGGATCTGGCAGGAGGGCCGGGAGCGCCTCACCAAGGAGCCCCTCCAGATCGTGGGCGGCTGTATCGACCTGCCCAAGGCCCCGGGCCTGGGCATCCAGGCGGATCGGGAGCAGATTGAGAAGGCCCACCAGCTGTACCTGGAGAAGTGCTTCGGCAAGGGCGCCCGGAACGACGCCGTGGGGATGCAGTACCTTATCCCCGGGTGGAAGTTCGACAACAATCGGCCCTGTATGGTACGGTAAAAATGTTCATAGGGGCCGGCGGGGCCAGGGGACTTCTGCCGGTCCCTTTTTTATACAACAATAAGTTGACTGCAAAAAGCACTTCTTTCGTGGATGCCAGACTGTGCAAACCCGTCCGGGCGAGATATAAGACCCGCTCGCCCCCGCTTGCCTCGTAGATCAGCAGCCAAGCCGGGATTGCAAACAGATAGCCAGGAGCCGCCTCCCGAAA
>CANOCD010000324.1 GCA_947564495.1 uncultured Angelakisella sp.
CCCACGTTGGGGATGTCCCGGGTGATCTCCTCGGGCCCCAGCTTGGTATCCCGGGCCTCGATCTCGTACTCCTCGATGTGGATGGAGGTGTAGACGTCGTCCCGGACCATCTTCTCGTTGATGAGAACGGCGTCCTCGTAGTTGTAGCCCTCCCAGGTCATAAAGCCGATGAGGGCGTTCTTGCCCAGGGCGATCTCCCCGTTGCTGGTGGCGGCGCCGTCGGCCAGGACGTCCCCGACCTCCACACGGTCCCCCTTGCTGACGATGGGCCGCTGGTTGATGCAGGTGCCCTGGTTGGACCGGAGGAACTTGATGACGTCGTAGCTTACCAGCTCCCCGTCGTCGGCCCGGATGTCCACCCGGGTGGCGTCCACCCGCTCCACGACCCCGGCGTGCTTACTGACGACAACAACGCCGGAATCCACGGCGGCCTTGTACTCCATGCCGGTGCCCACGATGGGGGCCTCGGTCCGCAGGAGGGGCACCGCCTGGCGCTGCATATTGGCCCCCATGAGGGCCCGGTTGGCGTCGTCGTTTTCCAGGAACGGGATCATGGCGGTGGCCACCGAGACCACCATCTTGGGGCTGACGTCCATATAGTCCACGTCGTTCCGGGACATTTCGGCAACGGTATCCCGGTAGCGGACGCTGACCTTGCTCCGGAGGAACCGGCCCTCCTCGTCCAGGGGCTCGTTGGCCTGGGCGACGACGTACTCGTCCTCCACGTCGGCGGTCATGTAGACCACCTCGTCCAGCACCTTGCCGGTGGCCTTGTCCACCCGGCGGTAGGGGGCCTCGATGAAGCCGTACTGGTTGATCCTGGCAAAGGAGGCCAGGTAGGAGATCAGGCCGATGTTGGGGCCTTCGGGGGTCTCGATGGGGCACAGACGGCCGTAGTGGGAGTAGTGGATGTCCCGCACGTCGAAGGAGGCCCGGTCACGGCTCAGGCCGCCGGGGCCCAGGGCGGACAGGCGGCGCTTGTGGGTCAGCTCGGCCAGGGGGTTGGTCTGGTCCATGAACTGGCTGAGGGGGGAGGAGCCGAAGAACTCCTTGATGGCGGCCACCACCGGGCGGATGTTCACCAGGGCCTGGGGGGTGACGGCCTTGCTGTCCTGGGCCTGGGTGGTCATCCGGTCCCGGATGACCCGCTCCATCCGGGCGAAGCCGATGCGGAACTGGTTCTGCAAAAGCTCGCCCACGCTGCGGATGCGCCGGTTGCCCAGGTGGTCGATGTCGTCGGTGACGCCGATGCCGTGGTGGAGGCAGCACATATAGTTGATGGAGGCGTAAATATCGAACTTGCGGATATACTTGGGGATCAGCTCATCCACCCGGGCGGCGATGGCGGAGCGGCGCTCCTCGTCGGTGTCGTAAGTCTCCAGGATCTCCCGGAGGACGGGGAAGTAGACCTTCTCGTTGATCCCCAGGCCGGCGCAGTCGAAGGAGACGAAGTTGCCGATGTCCACCATGGAGTTGGAGAAGATCTTCAGCTCGGGGTCGCCCCGGTCGTTTTCGTCCTGCTGGATCTGGACCCAGGCGGTGTCCACCCCCAGGGCCTCCAGCTTGTAAGCCTTTTCCCGGGTGATGGTCTCCCCGGCCTCGGCCACGATCTCCCCGGTGAGGGGGTCGGCGATGGGCCGGGAGAGGGTCTGGCCGGCCAGACGGGCGGGGAGGGCCAGCTTCTTGTTGTACTTGTAGCGGCCCACCCGGGAAAGGTCGTACCGCTGGGGGTCAAAGAGGAGCTGGACCAGGTGCTTGACGGCGGAATCCATGGTGGGGGGCTCCCCGGGGCGCAGCTTGCTGTACACCTCCAGGATGGCCTCGTCCCCGGTCATATCCTGGTCCTTGTCCTTGGCGGCGACGGTGTTGACGATGTAGTCCTCCCGGCCGAAGATCTCGTAGATCTCCTCGTCGCTGCCCAGGAAGGGGGTGAGGGCGTTGGAGACGTCGGCGGCCAGCTCCGCCTTGGTCACGTCGTCCCGGATGCGGAGAAGGGCCCGGACGAAGGTGGTGATGGGGAGCTTGCGGTTCTTGTCGATGCGGACGCTGAACACCCCGTTGGAGTCGCTGTCGTACTCCAGCCAGGCGCCCCGGTTGGGGATGACGGTGGATTCAAAGAGCATCCGCCCGGCGGCGTCGGGATGGCCGGCGAAGTAGACCCCGGGGCTGCGGACCAGCTGGGAGACGATGACCCGCTCGGCGCCGTTGATGATGAAGGTGCCGGCGTCGGTCATCAGGGGGAAGTCCCCCATATAGATGTCCTGGTCCAGGACCTGGTCGGTCTCTTTATTGTAGAGGCTGGCCCGGACCCGCATGGGGGCGGCGTAGGTGGCGTCCCGCTCTTTGCACTCGGCGATGGTATATTTCGGCTTATCGTCCAGGCGGTAGCCGATAAACTCCAGGACCAGGTTCCCTTGGTAGTCGGTGATCGAGGAAATGTCTCGAAAAACTCATACGGGTAGTTTTCCCTTGCTGGACAGGCTTTACATTTACCATCCGCTCATTCACTCCGTTCCATCTTTGGGCCTCGGGAGGAGGGGGCGGGCGCCCTTCGACGGGCTTCGGCCCCTTTCGCCTCCGGCCTTGTTTACGCCTAGGCGGCCCTTCTTGACAGCCCTTTTCTTTGGTTATCTTTGCCAAAAATAAGGGGTCAAAATCAGCTGTTTTGCACAGCCGAAAGTACAGACAGGGCGCAATTAGGCATTGTGATACAGTATTACATTATAAGTCACCCCGTGTCCGCTGTCAAGGAAAATTTTGCAAAAAAGAGAAAAAATTTTTGTGAATTTTCGGGGGCGGCAGGGGGTATTTCGCTCCTGCGGGAGCGACC
>CANOCD010000325.1 GCA_947564495.1 uncultured Angelakisella sp.
GTCCGCCGGAAGGGCAACGTCGTTAAGTCATCAACCGGAGACAGGTCCTAGGATGGCAGTCCAATGAGCGCACGCCCAAAGGGTCACGGCCTATGGAAACAAACAGCGTCGGCAATCAGGAGTACAGCCTGGCGTGTTCCGGATTCGGGCCCAGCCGGGGCCTGTCCGGAAGGGCAGGCGGTACAAGACGCAAGCGAGGGCGCTCCTGCGGCTGAGTATCGGTGCAGGCTCGTTACCGGCCGCAGGTTGTCACTTCGATTTCAGCGGGTGCAAAGGGAAAAACCAGCCCTTCGTCCTAAACGCCATATTTTTTCTGCGTCCGGTTTCGTTAGGCCCGTTCCTGGGGTCAGCGGCCCGGACCATACATCCGTACAGGCCGCCACCGCCTAGGGGTATTTCGCCCGTTGCGACGGGCGACCAGGGGCGTCGCCCCTGGACTCCACCGCCCTTTGAAAAAGGGCGGCCCTAAACTTTACATGGCTCGATTTTTACCGGGTGCTATTCCTTCAGCTCGAACTTATACCCCACACCCCAAACCGTCTTGAGGCTCCACTGGTCAGATACCCCCTCCAGCTTCTCCCGCAGCCGCTTGATATGCACATCCACCGTCCGGCTGTCCCCGTAATACTCAAACCCCCAAACCTCATCCAACAGCTGGTCCCGTGTATAAACCCGGTTGGGATTACTGGCCAAGTGAAACAGCAGCTCCAGCTCCTTGGGCGGCGTGTCCACCACCCGCCCGTCGACCTTCAATTCGTACCGGGTCATATTCACCGCCAGCTTGTCGTAGGAGACCTCCTTCATCTCAGCCGCCGGATTGCCAGAAGCAGCACTCCGCCGCAAGACCGCCTTGATCCGAGCCACGATCTCCTTGGTGTCAAAGGGCTTCACAACGTAGTCATCCGCCCCCAGCTCCAGCCCGAGGACCTTGTCGAAGGTCTCCCCCTTGGCCGTCAGCATGATGATCGGCGTGTTGGATTTCTTCCGGATCTCCCGGCAGACCTGCCACCCGTCCAGCTTGGGCATCATGATGTCCAGCAGCACCAGGTCCGGGTCCTCGGCGAAAAACTGCTCCACCGCCGCCTCCCCGTCGTGGGCCAGGGCCACCGTGTAGCCCTCCTTTTCCAGGTAGAGCCGCAAAAGCTCGCAGATGTTCTGGTCGTCATCGGCAACTAAGATCTTCCCCATGGACATTCCACACGCCTCCTTGTTGGTCGGTCGGCCCCTGCCGGTCTTTTTTCGGTGATCGCCCCCGCTCTGCGGGGACCGGGGTCATTTCCTCTTTATTTTAACAGAAAAGAATGAAAAAACGAAGAACAAATCTTAAAAAAAGGGGCGTTCGTCACATTTTCCACCCTTCCGACAGGATATTTATACGGTGATTATACTATTTGTATAGTCCGTGCCCCGTGGAACCGGCTCCCGGAACAGCAGCCCGTGGAGGTCGGTAGCCCGGGCCTCCAGGCGGGCGGTCTCCCCTGCCCTGCCCCCCAGCCGTTCCAGCCGGGCCAGGGAGTGGGATACCGGCAGGCTGGCGGTCTTTTTCGCCTGGGACAGGACGGCGGCCCCCCGCTGGTTCATCCCCAGGACCCGGAGGTAGGGGGGCGGCTGGCGGCTGGCCTCCTTGGGGATGCCCAGGCAGGCCGCCAGAAGGGCCCGCCGGAGCCTGGCCCGGGGGTACCGCTTGGTCACGGCTAGGTCCAGCACCTCCTCCAGGGAGGCCCCCTGCCCCGCCGCCGACCAGAGGCGGTTTTCCAACCCCTCGGAGAGGTCGGGGAGGGCGGCGAAGTCCCGGGGCTCCATCCGCCGGAGGGCCGCCAGGAGGGGGAGCTCCAGCTTGGCGGGATCGGCCCAGCGGCCTGTTTCTACCGCCTGCTCCAGGCTTTCCCAGGACGCCGGGGGGAGGTAGGGGAGGGCGGCCTCCAGGTCCCCGGACTGGAACCGCTCCCGGACCCAGGCGGCGGAGGCGGTGGCTGACCCCTCGTCCTCCCTGGGGTCGTGGTGCCTGGCCCCCTGGCGGGGGATGGTGAAGGGGCGGATGGGGCTTTTCCGCCGTTGGAGCTCGTAGAGATACTGCACCGCCAGGGTGTCGTTGGGGCGGGAGAGGGGGGCGGCGGCTTCCTCCCCCAGATGGCGGGCCACCGCTTGCTGGCGGGCGGCGGCGTAGGAGAGGCCCTCCCCCAGCCCCTCCCGGAGAGCGGCATCCACCTTGGGGTCCAGGAGGGCGGCGGCGCATTGCTCCAGGGGGGGGAGGGCGCCGGTCTCGCTGCCAAAGGCCAGGAAGTCCACGCAGCCCAGGGCCTCGGCCAGGGCGATGCCGCCGTAGGCGAAGCGTTCCGCTGTGGACATGGCGTGGGCCAGTGGGAGTTCCACCACCAGGTCTATGCCGGAGAGGAGGGCGGCACGGGCACGGGCGCCTTTGGGGAGGAGGGCGGGGGCGCCTCGCTGGACCCAGTTGCCGGAGAGGATGGCGACCACGGCGGAGTTCTTGCCGCCTGCTTCCCGGGCGGCTTGGGCCAGGAGCTGGTGACCGTTGTGGAAGGGGTTGAACTCGGCGATGATGGCGGTGACGGTCATAGCTCCTCCTTAGTAAAAAAGGCCCCAGAGGGGCCGGATCTTTCTCACGGTGAAAAAGGCTGGATCAACAATCCAGGACTCCAGGCAGAAGCTAGGAAAACCACGATCTACCGTAGGGTCCAAAGTTTTCGTCCACCTTTTACAAAAGGTGGTAGGTCCAGGGCAACGCCCTGGTCGCCCGTCGCAACGGGCGAAATACCCCCGTTCCTTTCCGAAGGGAGCATTTTTCTTTGCTTCTTTCTTTTTGCGATAG
>CANOCD010000326.1 GCA_947564495.1 uncultured Angelakisella sp.
CAGCCGCAGGAGCGCCCCTCGCTGGCGCCCTGTACCGCCTGCCCTTCCGGACAGGGCCCCCGCAGGGGCCCGAATCCGGAACGTGCCGCCCAGCTATTCCAACCGCCAACGTACCCCCCGGCCACCCGCCGCAGCATCGTCACTCAAAGCGACACTTCCCCCACAGAACAAACAAAGAACTCCCAACTCCCCCGGATTTTCTTCCCAAACCCCCTTTCCAATCCCCCCAAGATTTGCTATAATAACATAATACAGGAATCGGGCCCTCTTTCGCCCCTTGCCTACGGAAACTTTAACAAAGCGGGTGTGTTTTTTATGGAACTGACAATTTCCCAGCGGATGGCGGCGATGCAGCCTTCGGCCATCCGGGAGATCTTCAAGAACATGGCGGACCCCTCCATCGTGCCCTTTGCCGGGGGGAACCCTTCCCCCGACGCCTTCCCGGTAAAGCAGCTGGAGAACATCGCCCGGATCGTCTTTGAGAACAAGGCCGTCACCGCCCTGCAATACTCGGTCACCGAGGGCTACCCCCAGCTGCGGGAGGCGGCCCGACAGTTCGCCAACAGCCGGGAGCCCGGGCTCTCCCACCCCGGGGACGGCATCATCATCACCAGCGGGGCCCAGCAGGCCATCGACCTGGCGGCCTTCTGCCTGGTGGACGAGGGGGATACCATCCTCTGCGAGGACCCCTCCTTCATCGGGGCCCTCAACGCCTTCCGCACCTGCCGGGCCAATTTGGCCGGGGTGCCGGTGGAGGCCGACGGCATCTCTATCCAGGGGCTGGAGGACGCCATCAAGGCCAACCCCAGGGCAAGGATGCTCTACATCATCCCCAACTTCCAGAACCCCACCGGCGTCACCCTCTCGATGGAGAAGCGCCGGGCGGTCTATGACCTCTGCCTCCGCCACGGCATCGCCATTTTGGAGGACAACCCCTACGGGGACCTGCGGTTCTCCGGGAGCCATATCCCCGCCATCAAGACGCTGGACACCGAGGGGATCGTCTGCTACTGCGGGACCTTCTCCAAGATCATCTCCCCCGGCCTGCGGGTGAGCTACGCTATCGGGCCGGAGGCCCTCCTGAACAAGATGGTGGTGGCCAAGCAGTGCAGCGACGTCCACACCACCGTCCTCAGCCAGATCATCTGCTGCCAGTTTTTGCAGTCCTGCAACATGGCGGGACACCTGGCCGGCTTGCAGAAGCTCTACCGGGGCAAGTGCGACCTGATGGTCCAGGGCCTGCGCCAGCATCTCCCCAGGGCCCAGTTCGTCGTCCCCGAGGGCGGGTTCTTCCTCTGGTGCGTCCTGCCGGAGCACATCGACCTCATGTCCTTTGTCCGGGCCGCCGGGGAGGCCAAGGTGGCGGTGGTCCCCGGCACCACCTTCCTCCCGGACCCCTCCGCCCCCTGCTCGGCGGTGCGGCTCAACTTCTCCGCCCCGGGCAACCAACAGATCGTCACCGGCATCGAGCGCCTGGGCAAGGTCCTGGACGAGTTTCCCCGATAAAACAAAAGGAGGTCATCTGTCATGGAACAGACGCCAGCCGCTCCCAAGGAGCGGAGAAAGATCATCTTTTCCGCCATCCAGCCCACCGGGGTCTTTACCCTGGGCAACTACATCGGGGCGGTCCGGAACTGGCCCCCCCTCCAGGAGGACTACGACTGCCTCTACTGCGTGGCGGACCTCCACGCCATCACCGTCCGCCAGGACCCCGCCACCCTGCGAAAAAACACCCTGGAGGCTTACGCCCTCCTTATGGCCTGCGGCCTGGACCCGGAAAAGAGCATCCTCTTTATCCAGAGTCACAACCCCGACCACGCCCAGGGGGCCTGGGTCCTCAACTGCTTCACCCAGTTCGGGGAGCTGAGCCGGATGACCCAGTTCAAGGACAAATCCGCCCGGTACGCCGACAACATCAACGCCGGGCTGTTCACCTACCCCACGTTGATGGCCGCCGACATCCTCCTTTACCAGACCGACTTTGTCCCGGTGGGGGAGGACCAGCGCCAGCACCTGGAGATCACCCGGGACATCGCCCAGCGGTTCAACGGGGTCTACGGCCCTGCCCTCACGGTGCCCGAAGCCTTCATCCCCAAGGCGGAAAAGGGGGCCCGGATCATGTCCCTCCAGGACCCGACCCGGAAGATGTCCAAGTCCGACCCCAACCCCAAGGGCTGCGTCACCATCCTGGACGAGCCCGGGACCATTCTGAAGAAGTTCCGCTCCGCCGTCACCGACAGCGAGGCCCGGGTGGCCGCCGGCCCCGGCAAGGAGGGCATCACCAACCTCATGGGCATCTACTCGGTGTTCACCGGCAAGGACTTCGCCGCCATCGAGGAGGAGTTCGCCGGCAAGGGCTACGGGGACTTCAAGACTGCCGTGGGGGAGACGGTGATCCAGGCCCTGGAGCCGGTCCAGCGCCGGTACAAGGAGCTGATGGCCGACAAAGCCTACCTGGAGGACTGCTACCGCCGGGGGGCCCAGCAGGCCGCCCGCCTCAGCCGCCGCACCCTGGAAAAGATGTACAAGCGGGTGGGGTTCCTCCACATCTGATCATCAGATAAAGGCGCAAAAAGACCGCCCCGGGCCAGACGGCTTGGGGCGGTTTTGGATCAAAACAAGGGGGAGGTCACGTCTCCTCCAGGGGCCTGCTGGCCATGTCCTGTTCCTCCCAGAAGGCGAAAAACTCTTGGAACGTCTTCTGGACGGCAGGCTCCATGGAGGGGGGCAGGTAGAGGGCCCCGGCCTCCCGGTCGTAGGGGAGGGGCTTTTCGATGAGCCCCAGCAGGTAGTCCAGGGACACGTTGAAGTAGAGGGCGATGCG
>CANOCD010000327.1 GCA_947564495.1 uncultured Angelakisella sp.
GGGGGGCGTTTTCCGGGATCTCCAGCTCCCCGGAGTAGTACCCCTGGATGCTGGGGTCCCCGAACCGGGCTTTCAGGGGGACGCTGAGGACCGTTTCGGTCTCGTCGTGGACAAAGCGGACCCAGATGGACCGCACCCCGTCCGGGTCCCAGGCCTCCGCCGCCACCGAGAGGGTCCCCCCGGGGGCCGCCGTCTGGGCGGAGATGGCGATCTCGTCCAGCATGGGCCCGGGGTTGTAGGGGGCGGGGTCCTCCTCCGCCCCGTAAGCGGGGGCGGTGACAAGGGCCAGGGCCAGGGCCGCCGCCGCAAATCTTTTTGTTCTGTTCATGCCGTGACCTCCTTCGGGGCCGTTTCGTCGTAGAGAGCAAGTTTGCGGCTGGTGCGCTTTACCAGCCATTCCAGCTTGGTGAGCAGGGTGGGGAGCAGCACCAGCACCAGCACCATGGAGAGGATGGCCCCCCGGGCCACCAGCACCCCCAGCTGGCCGATGATGAGGTTGCCGGAGCAGAACCGCAGCACCAGCCCGGCGGAGGCCAGGATGCCCCCGGAGGTCAGGATGCTGGCGGCGGTGGTGCGGATGGTCTCGGTGGCGGCCTCCTCCTTGGGCTTTTCCCGGCGAAGCTCCAGGTAGCGGTTGGTAAAGAGGATGGCGTAGTCCACCGTGGCCCCCAGCTGCACCGAGCTGATGATGAGGTAGCCGATGTACTGGAGGTGGGCCCCGGTGAAGTAGGGGGCCGCCGTGTTGATGAAGATGGAGGACTCGATGGTCAGCAGCAGCAGAACAGGAAGGCTGACAGACCGGAAGTTGATGAGCAGGATGAGGCCGATGGCCCCGATGGAGATAGCGTTCACCTTGACGCTGTCCGCCGTGATGGTGTCCTTCATGTCATAGATGGTGGCGGGGACCCCCACCAGGTGGTACTGGCCGGGGTAATACTCCTGGGCCAGCCCCCGCAGCGTCTCCACGAAGCGGAAGGACTCGGCGCTCTCCGAGGGGACCCGGGCCGAGATGACCAGGCGGGTGTACCCCTGGGAGGAAAGGAGCTTCAGCTGATCCGGGGGGACGTAGGCTTCGGGGATGCTCCGGCCCACCGTCTCCACGTAGGAGAGGACCGAGCTCACCTGGGGCAGGTCCTTGATCTTGTCGTTGAGCTCCTGCTCCTTGGCGGTGTTCCCCTGGGGGATGAGAAGGGCGAAGGAGTTGGACTCCCCGAACCGGTCGTTGATGGCGTTGCGCTCCAACACGATCTGGGAGTCGGGGCCGGTCATCTCCGAGGCGCCGTAGACAAAGTGGACGTTCTGCTGGGCGAGATAACAAGGGATGAGGAGCACCGCCACCCCCACGGTGACAAAGCCCTTCACCTTGCCGGTGGCCTTGGCAAGCCTCCGGAAGGAGGGCATGAAGGACCGGTGGCTGGTCTTGTCGATGAGCTTGTAGCAGAACATGGTGAGGCAGGGCATGAAGACCAGGGTGGTCACCAACGAGATGGCGATGCCCTTGGAGAGGACGTAGCCCATATCCGGCCCGATCAGGAACTGCATGGCGATGAGGGCGGCGAAGCCCATCACCGTGGTCAGGCCGCTGGAGGCGATGGACCCGGCGGACCGGACCACAGCCTGGGTCATGGCCGCCTCGGGCTCCAGGCCCTCCTGGCGGAACTCCTCGAACCGCTCCAGCAGGAAGATGGCGTAGTCCATGGAGCAGGCCAGCTGGAGGATGGCCCCGGTGGTGTTGGTGATAAAGCAGATCTCCCCGAAGATGAGGTTGGTCCCCATGTTGATGAGGATGGCCACCCCCACGTTGAGCATGAACAGCACCGGCTCGAACCAGGAGGTGGTGGTAAAGAGGAGGATGGCAAAGACCAGGGGCAGGATGATGCTCATCATCCGGATGATGTCCGAGGTGGCGGAAAGCTGGGCGTCCACCGTCTCCACCGGGGTGCCGCTCATGGCGTTCTCCTCCCCGATGATCTCCCGGATGGCCCCCACGGCGGCCACCCGTTTGTCCTCGTTCACCACCAGGGAGTAGACGGCACAGCCGTCCTTGTACCAGTCGGCCACCGTTTTCTGGTCCTGGATCTCCAGGGGGACGGTGACGTCCAGCTGGTCGTCCAGCCAGTTCACGTCATCCACCCCGCCCACCGCTTCCAGCCGGGCCTTGTACTCCAAAGCCTCTGGGATGGTGACGTTTTCCACCATGACCCGGGTGTTGGGCACCGCCTTGTCATAGATGTCGTCCATGAGGTTCAGCCCCACGGTGGAGGGGGCCTCGGCGGGGAGGTAGTCCACGATATTATAGTTGATGCTCACCAGGGGGGTGATGAAGCCGCAGAACAGGGCCAGGGCCAAAAACAGGAGGACCACCAGCCCCCGCAGCCGGAGCATCCGGGTGACTACACGTTCCATAGGCCGCCTCCTTTCTCCGCTGTCCGGGGCACTTTTGTCTTTTCTCCCACAAAAACCACTTCCCTACACACGTTTTATTATTGGACAACTGTTGACTAACCTTACAAAAGCTATTATAATAGACAATAGTAGAACTGTCCATAGTCAATTAACCCCCGGTTTGTTGACTAACCGACACTTTAGGGGTAAAGTGTCCATTATCTTTGTGGAGAGAAGGTAAAAAATTTATGAACAGCCCCGCCGACGACCGCCGAGTGCGAAAAACCAAGAAGGCCCTCCGCCAGGGCCTGGTGTCCCTGCTGGAAAAAAAGAACCTCAAGGACGTCACCGTCCGGGAGCTCACCGACGCCGTGGACCTCCACCGGGGGACCTTTTACGTCCACTACCGGGACATCTACGAACTCTAC
>CANOCD010000328.1 GCA_947564495.1 uncultured Angelakisella sp.
CCACCACCTTTTGGAAAAGGTGGACGAAAACTTTACATGGCTCGATTTTTACCTTCTGCTTTATCAAACCAAAGGAGACCCCGCCCATGAACATCGCTTTCTATACCTTCGGCTGTAAAGTCAACCAGTACGAGACCCAAGCCCTGCGCCAGCAGTTCACCACCCAGGGTTGGACTACCCTGGACTTCTCCCATTCCACCCCCTGGGACGCCGTAGTGATAAACTCCTGCACCGTCACCGCCGAGGGCGACCGCAAGACCCGCCAGCTCCTCCGCCGCCTCCGCCGGGAACACCCCGACTCCGTCATCTGCCTGACCGGCTGCTACCCCCAAGCCTTCCCGGAAGAAGCCTCCGCCCTCACAGAAGCCGACGTGGTCACCGGCAGCCGCAATCGCAAAGACCTCCCCCAGGCCCTGGAACGCTTCCTGGCCACCCGCCAAAGGGTGGTGGAGATCGAACCCCACCGCCCCGGCGAGGACTTCGAGGCCATGTCCGCCGGGGACTTCGGCCGCCGCACCCGGGCCTTCGTCAAGATCGAGGACGGCTGCGAAAACTACTGCGCCTACTGTATCATCCCCGCCGCCCGTGGCCCCGTCCGCTCCAAGCCCCTGGACCAGCTCCGGTCCGAGCTGGAGGCCTTGGCCCGCTCCGGCTACCGGGAGGTGGTCCTGGCCGGGATCAACCTCTCCGCCTACGGCAGGGATCAGGGCCTCCGCCTCATCGACGCCATCGTGACTGCCGCCGCTGTCCCCGGCCTCCGCCGGGTCCGCCTGGGCAGCCTGGAACCCGACGTCATCGGCCCCCAGGATTTCGCCCGGATGGCCGCCGCCGGAAAGGTCTGCCCCCAGTTCCACCTCTCCCTCCAGTCGGGGTGCGACGCCACCCTCCGGCGGATGGGCCGCCGCTACGACACCGCCCATTACCTCTCCGCCGTGGAGGAGATCCGCCGCCGTTTCCCCCTGGCCGCCATCACCACCGACATCATCGTGGGATTCCCCGGCGAGACCCAGGCCGACTTCCTGGAAAGCCTGGACTTCGCCCGCCAGGTGGGCTTCGCCCGCATCCACGTCTTTCCCTACAGCAAACGCCCCGGGACCCGAGCGGCGGAGCTTCCGGACCAGGTCCCCCAGGAGGAGAAAAAGCGCCGGGGCGCCGAGCTCATCGCCCTGGGGGAGGAGCTCCGCTCCGCCTTCCTGGACCGGATGGCCGGCGCCACCCAGGAGGTCCTTTTCGAGGAGGGCGGCCCCGACGGCCAGACCGGCTACACCGAAAACTACACCCCCGTCCGGGTGCTCTCCCTGGAACGCCTCCAGGGGGAGATCCGCCAAGTGCGCCTCCTGGGCCGGGACGGGGACGGGTGCCTGGGGGAGCTGGTGTAGGCCCGTCGTGGCAAGGATTGTTTTCAACGGAAAGATGTGCTATACTCAAACTTAGCAAGCTGGAAATGTATGCCGCTGGTAAAACACAAAATCAAAACGGAGGTATTTGTATGTTCAAGTTTAATGAAGAACGGGACGAATATGTGGCGGAGCTAAATGGAGTTGAATTTGTCTGCGACGAGCCGGAAGATGGTTTCGAGGAGGAAGCGCAAAAACTTTCAAAGTTATATTTTGAAAAGCTGCCCGAAATGCTTGATTTTATGCTGCCCGAATTACAGCAGATCTACGGGAACGTAGATAAGGCTAAACTGCCCCAGTTGCTGGGAAAACCGACGATCAACCTGACTACATATCAAATCATGTATATGGAGCAGGCTCTGGACGATACGCATATCATTGAGTTTGAATACGCCGATGATTTTGCGGGGTTTGAATGTTTCAACATAGACGGCTGACCGACCTTTCTACATAAGGCATCATTCAAATCAAAACAAGGGCGGCGGGATAGGCATTCACTATCCCGCCGCCCTGCTCGTTATTGGCTATATCCCTGCCCTGGGACGCCAACCCTCACCCCAGCCCCAAAAGAAGCACCATCCCCGTCATCACCCCCAGGCCCACCAGGATGGACACCGAGGCCGAGAACCCCGCCAGCCCCGGGTCGCACCCGCACTTTTCGGTGAAGGGCAGGGAGGACACCGAAATGGGGGCGAAGAGGAGCAGGGCCAGCACCTGGCGGAGCTCCAGGGGGAAGGGGGCGAAGCGGAAGATCACCAGGGCCTCCCCGGCGGCCAGGAGGTTCCGGCCCAGGACGATGCCTAGGCCCCGGCGCAGATACCCCGGGCGGAGGTCCAGCTCCAGCATCAGGCCGATCATCAGCATGGCCAGGAAGGAGTTGGCCTCGGCGGCGGGAGTCAGCAGGGTCACCATCCCCTGGGGGATGGGGATGCCCAGAAGCCCCAGGACCAGCAGGACCAGGTAGACGTCAAAGACCGCCGAGGTCAGGAGCCGCTTGGCCATCACCATGGGGGAAAGGCGGCCCCCCTCCTTCCGGGGGGTGACGGCGTAGACCGCCCCGTTGCACATCAGGGCGTTGCCGATGTCGAAGATGCAGGCCGCCCCCACCCCCGCCGGCCCCAAAAAGCTCTGGAGAAAGGGGATGGAGAAGGCCCCGGTGTTGTACCCCGACCAGGAGAGCATGGCGTAGGCCCTCTGGGGGGCCTCCTCCCGGCGGGAGAAGAACCACCCGGCGGCGGCCCCGATGACGTTAAAGAGTACCCCCAGGGCCGCCAGGCTCAGCAGGGAGGGGGTCAGGTCCAGGGCGGCGAAGTTGCGGATGACGGCGGCGGGGAGGGTCAGGTTCATCACCACCTTGGAGACCAGCCGGTAATCCCGGGGGCTGAAGAACCCCGCCCGCC
>CANOCD010000329.1 GCA_947564495.1 uncultured Angelakisella sp.
CCTGGGCATCTACTTCAAGCTCCAGTCCTTCATCTTCATGCCGGTCTTCGGCCTCAACCAAGGGGTGATGCCCATCATGGGGTACAGCTTCGGCGCCCGGAAGAAGGCCCGCCTCCTGGAGGCCCTCAAGTGGGGCATCTGCATCGCTGCCGTCATCATGTCCCTGGGGACCCTTCTCTTCTGGACCGTCCCCCACCTTCTCCTGGGGCTCTTCAACCCCACCCCGGAGCTGCTGGCCCTGGGGGTCCCCGCCCTGCGGACCATCAGCCTCAGCTTCATCCCCGCCGCCTTCGGCATCATGTTCGGGACCATCTTCCAGGCCACTGGGTACGGGGTCCGGAGCCTGATCATCTCCATCCTCCGCCAGCTGGTGGTCATCCTGCCGGTGGCCTGGTACCTGGCCCGGTTCGGCCTGGATTACGTCTGGTACGCCTTCCCCTTTGCCGAGCTCTTTTCCATCGGGGCCAGCGTGCTGTTCTTCCTGGATCTGTACAAGCGCAGGATCAAAAATCTTTCCCCTTTGGAACAGCAGTAAAACGAAGCTCCCGGCCCGATGCTGGCCGGGGGCTTTTTCTCTGGCCGGGGCGGTTGTATTCCGCTCCCGCTTATGCTACAATGACCTGGTATCATGATCATGACTTGGTATTATAATAAGGAGGTATCCCCTCATGCCTGTCACCCCGGAATTTTTCTCCTTCCTGGTGGAGAACCGCCTCCACGACAGCAAGGCTTGGTTCGAGGCCCATCGGGAGGAGTATGATCGCCTGGTGCTGGAGCCCCTTCGGGGCCTGGTCCGGGAGATGGCCCCGGTGATGCTTGCCATCGACCCCCGGCTGGTCACCCAGCCCGCCGTGGGAAAGACCATCTCCCGTGTCTTTCGGGACACCCGGTTCTCCCGGGACAAATCCGCCTTTCGGGAGCACCTGTGGATCAGCTTTTCCCGGGGGAAGTCGGGGCGGCACGAGCCGGTGCCCGAGTTCTACTTCGACCTTTCCCCCGATGGCTATTCCTACGGCTGCGGCTGGTACTGCCCCGGCACCCAGCTGATGGAGGCCCTCCGGCGCCTGGTCCTGGAGGGGGACAAGACCGCCAGGGCCGCCATCCGGGCGGCGGAGGCCCAGGACCGGTTCCGGCTGGAGGGGACGGAGTTCAAGCGGAAGAAGCACCCCGAGGCCCCGGAGCGGCTCCAGCCCTGGCTCAACCGGAAGGACCTCTATTTTTCCCATAACGGCAGCGACCCCGGCCTCCTTTACGCCCCCGACCTGGGGGAGCGGGTGGCCCGGGAGCTCGTCCTTTTGAAGCCGGTCTACGACCTCTTCTGGAAGGCCCAGGACCTTGCCCGGGCGGAGGAGATCCACACCTCCACCGCCCTGAACTTGGAGGAATGGTAACAGGATGGAAAAGGAAAAGCGGGTCGCCGATTCCTACACGACCCAGGTGCAGATCATCATGGAGCGGGACATCAACGGGGCCAGCCGCCTTTTCGGGGGCCAGCTCCTGGAGTGGATCGACGTGGTGGCCGCCGTGGTGGCCCGGCGCCACTGCCAGCAGGAGGTGACCACCGCCGCCATCGACAACCTCCAGTTCCGGGCCCCGGTCCAGCTGGGCTCCACCCTTTATCTGGCGGGGCAGCTGACCTATGTGGGGCGGACCTCCATGGAGGTCCGGGTGGACAGCTTCACCGAGGACCTGGAGGGGAACCGGTCCCTTGTCAACCGGGCCTACCTTGTTCTGGTGGCCATCGACCGGGAGGGGCGTCCCGCCCCTGTCCCCCGCCTGGTCCCGGAGACCGAGGAGGAGCGCCGGGAGCAGGCGGCGGGGGAACGCCGTCACGCCCTGCGAAAGCAGCGGAGAGTGGAAGGCTTTTAGGAGGGACTATGAACAGACCAGACGCCATTTTTACCGACCTGGACGGGACCCTTCTGGGCCCGGACAAGAAGATCGGGGAGCGGGACGCCGCCGCCATCCGCCGGCTCAAGGAGCTGGGGGTCCCGGTCATCCCCTGCACCGGCCGCCCTATTTTGGGGACCCTGGTGGTGATGGAGGAGCTGGGCCTGCCTCTGGCCCTCTGCTCCAACGGGGGCTGCTGCTACGATTTCGCCCGGGAGCGGCTCCTCTTCGCCTCCGAGATGGACCACGGCACCGCCCGCCGCCTCCTGGCCTGGCTGGAGGAGGAGGGGGTGGGCTTTCTCCTCCACGCCCCCAAGCGGATCTTCCGCTCCAGCGGGGCCACGACGCCGCCCCACTACATCCTCCGGGGGGACGAGGACGGCGGGGTCATCACCTCCCGGACCCCCCTGGACGGGGAGCAGATCCTAAAGGTCCTGGCGGTGCGCTGCGACGAGAAGGAGGTCATCCGGAGGGGGAAGGAGCGGTTTTCCCCGGGGGAGGTGACCATCTGCTCCTCGGAGCGGCGCTGCGTGGATCTCAATCCCCCCGGGGTGGACAAGGCGGCGGGGGTCCGCTGGCTGGCCGGGCGGATGGGCTGGGACCCGGGCAATATTTTCGCCATGGGGGACAACCACAACGATCTGACCATGCTGGAGCTGGCGGGGAGGAGCGCCGCCCCGGCGGGGGCCATCCCGGAGGCCCGGGCGGCGGCGGGGTTTGTCACCGCCCCCAGCGGGGAGGACCCTCTGGCGGAGGCTTTGGGGTTTTATTGGCCGGGGTTGGTTTGAGGGGGTTTTTGCCGGGGCGGGTGGCGTGTTCCGGATTCGGCCCCAGCCGGGGCCTGTCCGGAAGGGCGGCGACTGCAAACCGAAAGCGAGGGGCGCTCCTGCGGCTGGGTG
>CANOCD010000330.1 GCA_947564495.1 uncultured Angelakisella sp.
TAAGAAAGGGAAACTTTGCGCCCTTTCTTAGCTTCGTTGTTTTTTCCTGCGGCCTAATTTTGACAGGCCCGTTTTGGTTTGACCGTTGGTTCAGCGGCCCGGCCCATACGCCTGTACAGACCGCCACCGCCCAGGGGCATTTCGCCCTCTGCGGAGGGCGACCAGGGCGTCGCCCTGGACCTACCGCCCTTTGAAAAGGGCGGCCCTAAACTTTACACCCTACATTACCTTGCGGTCGTCTTAGCTCGTGCCTGGAGTCCTAACTCCAAATCCCCCCCGGAGGGCAGAGGGGTACACGGGGGGACTGGTCCCCCCGTGAGGCGCAACGGCCCGAAGGGCCCCGGACCTTCCGCAGAAGGTCCTTGCGCCGGGCGGCCCTAAACTTTGCCTGGCTCGATTTTCACCGCCTGCTTGGCCCTACTGCCCCGCCTTCTTCTTCGCCGCCGCCTTCATCCGGTCCCCGTGATCCAAGATCTTCTTCCGAATCCGAATGCTCTTAGGCGTGACCTCCAGCAGCTCGTCCGGCGCCAAAAACTCCAAACTCTCCTCCAAACTCATGTGCCTCGGCGGCACCAGCCGCAAAGCGTCATCCGACCCCGAAGCCCGGGTGTTGGACATATGCTTCTTCTTGCAGACGTTGACCGTCATGTCCTCCCCCTTGGGGTTGGACCCGACCACCATCCCGGCATACACCTTCTCGCCCGGGTCAATGAACATCATCCCCCGCTCCTGGGCGTTGAAGATGCCGTAGGCCACCGCCTCCCCCGTCTCAAAGGCGATGAGAGACCCAGCCTGGCGCCCCCCGATCTCCCCCTTGTACTCCTCGTAGCTGTGGAAGACCGAGGACATGATCCCCTCTCCCCGGGTGTCGGTGAGGAACTCGCTCCGGTAGCCGAACAGCCCCCGGGCGGGGATCAGGAACCGAAGCTCCATCCGGCTCCCCTTGGGCTGCATGGCCTGGAGCTCCCCCTTGCGGTGCCCCATCTTCTCCATGACGCTGCCCATGTATTCCTCCGGCACGTCCACCACCAGTTCCTCAACGGGCTCGCACCGCTTTCCATTGATCTCTTTGTAGAGGACCTTGGGGGCCCCCACCTGGAACTCGTACCCCTCCCGCCGCATCGTCTCGATGAGGATGGAAAGGTGCATCTCCCCCCGTCCCAGCACCCGGAAGCTGTCGGCGCTTTCGGTGTCCTCCACGTGGAGGGAAACGTCCTTGAGAAGCTCCCGGTAGAGCCGGTCCCGGATCTGCCGGGAGGTCACCCACTTCCCCTCCTTGCCGCAGAAGGGGCTGTCGTTCACCGAGAAGGTCATCTCCATGGTGGGCTCGCTGATCTTGACAAAGGGGATGGGCTCCACCCGGGCGGGGTCGCAGACGGTGTTGCCGATGGTGATGTTCTCGATGCCGGAGAAGGCCACGATGTCCCCCACCTTGGCCTCCTGGACGGCGGTCCTGGCCAGGCCGTCGTACTGGTAGACGGCGGTGATCTTCCCCTTGCCCTTTACCTCCGGGTCGTGGTAGTCGCAGATGGTGACCTCCTGGTTCACCTTGATGGACCCCGTCTCCACCCGGCCCACGGCGATCCGTCCCACAAAGGAGCTGTACTCCACGCTGGAGACCAGCACCGAAAGGGGCAGCTCCTCGTCCCCCTCCGGGGGGGCCACGTAGTTGACGATGGTGTCAAAGAGGGGCACCAGGTCGGTCCCCGGCTGGTCCGGGGAGTAGGAGGCGGTGCCCTGGCGTCCGGAGCAGAAAACGGTGGGGCTGTCCAGCTGTTCGTCGCTGGCCCCCAGGTCGATGAACAGCTCCAGCACCTCGTCCACCACTTCCTTGATCCGGGCGTCGGGCTTGTCGATCTTGTTGACGATGATGACCACCCGCAGCCCCTGGGCCAGGGCCTTTTCCAGGACGAAGCGGGTCTGGGGCATGGGCCCCTCGGCGGCGTCCACCAGGAGGAGGACGCCGTTGACCATTTTCAGGACCCGCTCCACCTCCCCGCCGAAGTCGGCGTGCCCGGGGGTATCCACGATGTTGATCTTGACCCCCTTATAGGTGGTGGAGGTGTTCTTGGCCAGGATGGTGATGCCCCGCTCCCGCTCCAGGTCCCCGGAGTCCATGACCCGGTCCTGGACCACCTGGTTATCCCGGAAGGTGCCGCCCTGCTTGAGCATCTCGTCCACCAGGGTGGTCTTGCCGTGGTCGACGTGGGCGATGATGGCGATATTTCTCAGATCTTCTCTTTTCATGGTTCCTCCTTGGCTTTCCCGATTTCTTTTTAACTGTATGATTATAGCACCAAGGTTTTGGGTTTGCAAGCGGTTTTGCCGGGTTTTCGGGGCAGGCTGTTTTTTCCCGTCCCAAAACAGAAGGGATGGCCGGTTCCCATAAAGGCGGGGATGGAGAGGCCCGGGGGCTCCCGGGGTCCTCTTTCGCATAAACGCCCCCGGGCCTTCCGGGCTCCGGGGGGTGTTGCGGCGTGATAAAGGCCATCTGCTTCTGGATGGTATTCTCAAAGGGCTGGCCCCGTTATTCCAAAGGATCTTTTTCGGAAGAGATCAGCAATTCCAAAAATTCCCCGGGCGTGTAAGCGGAAATATTGGACTTCCTGTAGTCCTTTCTATTCCGTGTCACGATGCAGTCAGCCCCGATCCGCTTTGCGGTTTCCACCATAACAGCATCCTCAAAGTCGGGAAGGTCAGAGGAAGAGGCGAAAGAAGTGGTGGACCCGGACGACATTGAGATGCTGGAAGATCTGATTATGGTGGCGGTCAA
>CANOCD010000331.1 GCA_947564495.1 uncultured Angelakisella sp.
CCGGGCTCCAGGTCATCCTCTGCATCGGGGAGCTGCTGGAGCAGCGGGAGGCCGGTATCACCGAGGAGATCGTGGGGATGCAGACCAAGGTGGCCCTGGGCGGCGTCACCGAGGCGGAGCTGAAAAACATCATCCTGGCCTACGAGCCGGTTTGGGCCATCGGCACCGGCAAGACGGCCACCGCCCAGCAGGCCAACGAGGTGAACCACTACATCCGTACCGTGGTGGAGGGGCTCTACGGCAAGGCTGCCGCTGACGGCATCACCATCCAGTACGGCGGGAGCATGAACGCCAAGAATGCCGAGGAGCTTCTGGACCAGCCGGATGTGGACGGCGGGCTCATCGGCGGGGCTTCGCTGAAAGCCCCCGACTTTGCGGCCATCGTCAAGGCGGCCAGCCGCTGACGGCCCAAGTCTCCAGGCGTGGGGACCCTCCACAGAAGGCCCGGCACCCCTTCGGGGGCGCTGACCCTCACGGGGGATCGGTCCCCCGTGTACCCCCTCCGCCCTTCGGGCGGAGGGGGCTGGAGGGGCAGCCTTGTTTCTTCTTTTGCCCCTGCGTTTTTTATCCCTGGTATGGGAAAGTTTTTGACGCTGGCTGTACGACGGTACAGCTGGCCCCTTAAAATTATGAGGTACTCGCAATGAAAAAAAACCTCTGCTTGCTTTTGACCCTGCTTCTCCTCCTGGCCGCCTGCGGGCAGAAGGAGGCGCCGGAAAGCCCGGCCCCTCCGGCCAGCCCGGACAGTGTCTCGGAACAGCCGCCGGAAAGCCCGGCTCCTGCCCCAAGCCCGGACAGCGCCTCGGAGGAGGTTCCGCCGGAGGATGCGGTCGGCGTCGAGATCCCGGTGGTCCCTGTCCCTATGGAGGCGGACGAGGACCTGAAAGCGGCGGTGGAGGAAGTCCTGGCCCAATACCGGGAGGGCACGGTGGAGACCGGCGACCGGTTCCCCGCCCCGCCGGAGGGCTTCGCCTTTCCCGAAACGCTGGACTGGGAAAATCTGCCGGTGACCATGGACCCGATGATGGGCTACATCCGGGTGACGGCGCCTTCCACCGAGGGGAGCGGGGAGATAAATTTTTTCTGCTCCAAATTCTCCCCGTCGGGCAGCGACAAAACAGAGACCAGTGTTTCCTTTATCTTATTTGAATAGGAGATCGTAGAACCATGAAAAAACCTCTTGCGCTGATCATCATGGACGGCTTCGGCGACCGGGCGGAGGACTACGGCAACGCCATCCACGCCGCCAAGACCCCCAACCTGGACCGGCTCTTTGCCGAGAACCCCCGCACCGACATCGGGGCTTCGGGGATGGACGTGGGCCTCCCCGACGGGCAGATGGGCAACTCCGAGGTGGGGCACACCAACATCGGCGCCGGGCGGATCGTCTACCAGGAGCTGACCCGGATCACCAAGGCCATCGACGACGGGGATTTCTTCCAAAATCCTGTGCTGCTGGCCGCCATGGAAAACGCCAAGACCAAGGGGACCGCCCTGCATATCATGGGGCTGATGTCCGACGGCGGCGTCCACAGCCACCAGAAGCACATCTTCGGCCTGCTGGAGATGGCCAAGCGGAACGGCCTGGAGAAAGTCTATGTCCACTGCTTCATGGACGGGCGGGATGTGCCCCCCTCCTCCGGCAGGGACTACATCGCCGGGCTGCTGGCCGAGATGGAGAAGATCGGGGCGGGGAAGATCGCCACCATCTCCGGGCGGTACTACGCCATGGACCGTGACAACCGCTGGGAGCGGGTGGAGAAAGCCTATGACGCCATGGTCAACGGCAGGGGGGTCCTCCAGAGCGACCCGGTCAAGGCCATGGAGGATTCCTACGCCGCCGGGACCACCGACGAGTTCGTGGTGCCCACCGTCTGCGCCCAGGGGGCCCAGATCGGGCCGGACGACTCGGTGGTGTTCGCCAACTTCCGCCCCGACCGAGCCCGGGAGATCACCCGGACCCTGGTGGACCCGGAGTTTTCGGGCTTTGCCCGGGAGAAGGGGCTGTTCCCCCTCTGCTACGTCTGCATGACCCAGTACGACGCCACCATGCCCAATGTGAAGGTGGCCTTCCCGCCCCAGTCGCTGAAAAATACCCTGGGGCAGTACCTGTCGGATAAGGGGCTGACCCAGCTCCGCATCGCCGAGACGGAAAAGTACGCCCACGTGACCTTCTTCTTCAACGGCGGGGTGGAGGCACCCTGCCCCGGGGAGGACCGGGCTCTGATCCCCAGCCCCAAGGTGGCCACCTACGACCTCAAGCCGGAGATGAGCGCCTACGAAGTCACCGACGAGGTGGTGGCCCGGATCGAGAGCGGGAAGTATGACGTCATTATCCTGAACTTTGCCAACTGCGACATGGTGGGGCATACCGGGGTGTTTGAAGCCGCTGTCAAGGCGGTGGAGACGGTGGATGCCTGCGTGGGGCGGATGGTGGAGAAGATCCTGGAGAAGGGCGGCGCCGCCTTTATCACGGCGGACCATGGCAACGCTGACCAGATGTGGGAGGCGGATGGCAAGCCGTTTACGGCGCACACGACCAATCCGGTGCCGTTTGTGGCGGTGAATACCGGGGCGAAGGCGCTGCGGGACGGCGGCAGGCTGGCGGATATAGCGCCGACCATGCTGGAGGTGCTGGGCCTGCCCCAGCCGCCGGAGATGGACGGGGTGTCCATGCTGGTGAAGTAGGGCAGGGCCAAGCACAAGGTAAAATCCGGGCCAGGCAAAGTTTAGGGCCGCCCTTTTCAAAGGGCGGTAGGGTCCAGGGGCGAC
>CANOCD010000332.1 GCA_947564495.1 uncultured Angelakisella sp.
CTCCGCCGTCAGCTCCTGGTCCCCCTGGGAGTACCAGTCGATGGTCTTTTCGGTGCTGACGCCCCCCGCTCCTCTTGTGATCAGGGTGGCCAGAGCCTCGTCGGTCCAGAAGGAGGGGATCTCCCGCTCCTGGGGGACGGTCCTGCCGGTGATGCCCTGGTAAAGCGCCACCGGGTCGGTCTCCCGGGCCGAGGCCGCTACAGGAGCCGTGCCCCGGGGAGGCTCGCTTTGGGCCGCCGTGTTCACGGCAGCCAGGAAATCTCCCGCCGGGTGGTTTTCCCGAGCGACCACAGAGGGGGCGGTCACGGTCTGCGCCCGCAAATTTGTTTCGACCTGCATGGATGGGACCTCCTTTGGCGAAGTTTTCTTTTTACTTGGTCACCAGTGGCAGCAGGACCTCCTCCGCCTGGGCCAAAGCCCCCTCCAGCTTGGAGACGTCCTTGGCGCTGCCCATGGCGCTGTCGGGACGGCCGCCGCCGCTCCCCCCGGTGAGGGCGCAGAGGGCCTTGACCACCTTCCCGGCCACCGCCCCGGCGGCCACCGCCTCGGGCCCGCAGGCCACGCAGATGGTCCCCTTGCCGTCAGTCACAGAGGAGAGCACCGCCACCGCCTTGGGCTCCTTGGAGCGGACGGCGTCGCAGATGGTCCGCAAAGCGTCCGGCTTCTTGTCCTTGAAGGCGGCCCGGAGGAGCTTGACGCCCCCCACCTCCTTGGCCCCGGCCAGGAGCCCGTCCACCTCCAGGGAGGCCAGCTTCTGCTCCTCCTCCTGGAGTTTCTTGTCCTTGGCCCGGAGCTCGGCGGTGAGCTGCCCCACCTTCTCCACCAGCTCGGCAGGACTGTTGAGTTTCAGGGCCTGGGCGGCGGTGTTGAGGACCCCGGCGGTCTCCTCCATGTAGTCCAGCACCCCCCAGCCGGTGGTGGCCTCGATGCGCCGGATGCCCGCCGCCACCGAGGACTCTTTGAGGATGCGGAACAGCCCCAGCTTGGCGGTGTTGTCCACGTGGGTGCCGCCGCAGAACTCGATGGACCGCTTGTTCATATCCACCACCCGCACGGTGTCCCCGTACTTTTCCCCAAAGAGGGCCATGGCCCCCAGCTTCTGGGCCTCCTCCAGGGGCATCTCGGTAGCGGTGACCGAGTTGGCCTCCAGGATCATCTCGTTGACCAGCCGCTGGGTCTTTTGAATTTCTTCCTCGGTCATGGCCGAGAAGTGGGAGAAGTCGAAGCGGCAGATCCGGTCGTCCACATAGGACCCCGCCTGGTGGACGTGGGCCCCCAGCACCTTCTGGAGGGCCGCCTGCAAAAGGTGGCAGGAGGAGTGGTTCCGCATGATGGAAAGCCGCCGCTCCCGGTCCACCGCAGCCTCCACCCTGTCCCCGGTGGAAAGGACCCCGCTCTTCATCCGCCCGATGTGGACGAAGTGCCCGGTGGGGCTCTTGCGGCAGTCGGTGACTTCAAAGACCGAAGACCCGCTGCGGATGACCCCGGTGTCCCCCACCTGGCCGCCCATCTCGGCGTAGAAGGGGGTCTCGTCCAGGACCACGGTGGCCTCTTCGCCGTCGCCGATGGTGTCGGCCAGCTCCCCCCCGGCCACCAGGGCCAGGATGGCCGCCTGCTGCTCCATCCGGTCGTAGCCCACGAACCGGGTGGTGAAGTCCTGGTCTTTCAGGGCGTCCTCGGTCCAGCCCAGGTCCCCCAGGGCCTTCCGGGCCTCCCGGGCACGGGCCCGCTGCTCCTCCATGTTGGCCTGGTACCCCGCCTCGTCCACGGTGAGGCCCCGCTCGGCGCAGATCTCCTTGGTCAGGTCGATGGGGAAGCCGCAGGTGTCGTAGAGCCGGAAGGCGTCCGCCCCGGGGAAGACCGTCTCCCCCTTGGCGGTCAGGGCGTCGATGATCTCGCTGACCTGGTCCAGTCCGGCGTCGATGGTCTTGGCGAACCGCTCCTCCTCCATCCGGATGACCTTGACGATGTAATCCCGGTTCTGCACCAGCTCGGGGTAGGCGGTCTTGTTCTCCCCGATGACGGTGTCCGCCACCTGGTAGAGGAAGGGCTCCTTGATGCCCAGGAGCCTCCCGTGGCGGGCGGCCCGGCGGAGGAGGCGGCGGAGGACGTAGCCCCGGCCCTCGTTCTGGGGGACCACCCCGTCCCCGATCATCATGGTGGTGCTGCGGACGTGGTCGGTGATGACCCGGAGGGAGATGTCCTTGTGGGGGTCGTCGTGGTAGGTGACCCCGGCGATGCGGCTGATGTGCTTCATGATGTTCTGGACGGTGTCCACCTCAAAGAGGTTGTCCACCCCCTGCATGACGCAGGCCAGCCGCTCCAGGCCCATGCCGGTGTCGATGTTGGGGTGGGCCATGGGGGTATAGGTCCCCGCCCCGTCGGAATCGAACTGGCTGAACACCAGGTTCCAGACCTCCATGAACCGGTCGCAGTCGCAGCCCACGTGGCAGTCCGCCTTGCCGCAGCCCTTGTCCGGGCCACGGTCGAAGTAAATTTCAGAGCAGGGGCCGCAGGGGCCGGAGCCGATCTCCCAGAAGTTGTCCTCCCGGCCGAACCGGACCATGTGGCCGGGGTCGATGCCCACTTCTTTGACCCAGATGTCCCAGGCTTCGTCGTCGTCCTCGAAGACCGAGATATACAGTTTCTCGGCGGGGATCTGGAGCTCCTTGGTCAAAAACTCCCAGGCCCAGGCGGTGGCCTCGTGCTTGAAGTAGTCCCCGAAGGAGAAGTTGCCCAGCATCTCGAAGTAGGTGCCGTGGCGGG
>CANOCD010000333.1 GCA_947564495.1 uncultured Angelakisella sp.
TATATTATACAAGATCTGGCAAAATAGTTCAATGCAAATTTTGACAGAAAGGAACACGGGAAAAACGCAAAAAAACCAAAAAAAGGCACAAACACGGGGCGTGTCAACTGCACTGCAAAAGGGTCCACACCTTGTGGAAGGCCCGGTCCGCCAGGTCCTGCTTCCGTATCCAGAAGTAGAGGCAGCCGCAGTCCCCGTACATCAGCTCGAAGTCCTCCCCGTCGTCCACCGTCCCCATCTGGAACAGGAGGACCCAGTCCCGGGCGGCTTCGCCGATTTCCGCCTGCTCCCCCGGGGAAAGGTCCAGGGGCCCGCCGCCGCAGTCATACCCCCGGGCCACCTGTTCGCACTCCGGGGCCATGGGGTTCTGGATGATGTCGGGGTAGCCCAGGAGGTGGCTGGCAAATTCCCCGGGGCAGCCCAGTTCTTTTTTCATCCCGTCGTAGCGGTCGTAGTCCCCCTCCAGCTGTTCCGGCAGTTCCGGGGCCAGCAGCTCCAGGTCGCTCCAGTCGGGGAGGCAGGGGGCCGCCTCAAAGGCCAGGGCCAATTCCGGCAGGCGGAAGTCCTCCTCCAGCTCCGCCGGGAAATCGGTTTCCGCCAGAGGGGTCCCCGCCGGGAACCAGTAGACCCGGGCCCCGCCCTTGTGGGCCGGGCTGTACCCCCAGGGCTGGCTGTCCAGCTCGTAGAAGAAGCTGAGGAGCCCGTCCTTGGGCAGCAGGCCGTCTTTATCAAAAGGGGCCAGCTCCCCCAGGTCGATCTGGAGGAGGAAGGAAAGGGGGCAGTCGGCCTTGACCTTGGAGAACTGTTTGCCGTCGTAGGCCAGCTTTTCCCCGTGGTACCAGGGCCAGTCAAAATCCGCCGGGAGGCAGGGCTTGCCCCCGAACTTGCTTGCCCCCAGGGGGAAGGGCCCCTCCTGTTTGCGGTACTCCACCCGGACACGGTTCCGGGCCAGCTTTTCCAGCGCCTCCCGGATGGCCGGGGTCATCTCCTGATCCATCGTCCATACCTCCTTAGTCCAGGCCGAACATGGTCCGGCAAAGTTCCCGCCCGGTTTTGGTGCGGAAAATTTTCTCCCGGGCGGCCTCGATCTCCTCCCGGGGGGCGTTTTTCTCAAAGAGGTTCACCAGAAAGTCGGCCTCCACCAGGACACGGTAGTCCGCCCCCCGGATGTCGTCGTAGGTGTGGTGGTGCCCCACCAGCCAGGCGGCCCGGCGGGTCAGGTCCTCGGGGAATCCCAGCCGGGAGAGCAGCGCCTCCGCCGCCGGGGGACCCAATTCCTCCTGGAGCTTGCCGTTGCTGTACCCAAACCGCTCCTCCGCCAGGCGGATACCGATGTCGTGGACGTAGGCGGCGGCCTCCAGGGTCTCCAGCTCCGCCCCCGCCAGGCCCTCCCCCAGCCCGATGTACCGGGCCAGGGCGTGGACCTTGATGAAGTGCTGGATGCGCTTGGGGTCCCCGGCGTTGTGGGCGATCATGGCGCCGAGGAGGGCGTCCAGGCGGTCAGTCATGGGGATCATCCTTTCCTTGTTTTGTCAGTAGCCCTCCTCCAGCTCCTCCGGTGTGGGGAACCTCGCCTCGTCCTCGTCCAAAAAGTCGCCGGTGCAGACGAACCGGAGGAAGTCGTTAAAGTCGTTGCAGATGTACAGACAGTTCCCTTCCATGTAGTCCCGGACCTCGGACCGGCTGTCCCAGTGGACCCCGCCCACGATCATCATATCGTAGACCCCCTCCTCGTGGATGGTCACAATGCCGCCCTTCACCAGGTCCAGGTAGGTCAGGTGGCCGTAGAGGTCGCCCAGCAGGAGGAAACCCGCCTCCAGAAAGCAGGGACATTCCTCCTCCGTTTTCTGCTCCCTTTGGAGGGTGGCCAAAAACTCCGCCCCGGTGTTCCCGGCGATGTTGTGCCACGCAAACTCCACCGTGGGGCCGATGTCCTCGTCGGGCCGGGGGAGATACCCGCCCGTCTCCCGGGAGTAGGTCCGGGGCCAGGAGCAGCCGAAGGAGTCGCCGCAGACCGACACCAGGACGGTGAGGTCCTCCGGCATTTTGCAGCTTTGCAGGAAGTCCCGGTAGGGCTCGGGCAGGGGATAGCCCAGGCCCCTTTCAATCTCCGCCAGGTCCTTTTCGCCGAGGGGGGAGGGCTCCGGGGGGCCGTCCCAAAGCTGGGGCTCCCGCTGGCGGAGGGTGTCAAGGTACTGTTTGGCTGTTGGCATAGGGAAATTTTCCTTTTGGGTCGTGTTTTTGTCATGGGGCACCATAGCTCCGAGAAGGTCGCCCAGGCGGTGAAGCATAATGATTTTCTCTCCATTTCTATTGACAATTTCAAAAAGTCTGCTATATTTAAGTTGAACCACTGAAAGGGCGAATGCCCCGTAGGTGGTGTTTTTTTGAACGCAGAAACAGAAACGAGACCAACCCACCACCCCCGGCCCGCAGGCCGATTCATTCCGCCGGAGGCACCAAAGCCGTCCCCAACCCCGCCGCCGCAGCGGCATTGCCCGAAGGGCTCATCCCCGCCCGCAGGCGGGGATTCCTTATCGGCCAACCGGAAGGAGGCCGCTAACGCCCACGCATAGCTAAGTGGAATCGCCAAGCCAAGCCGCCAGTACAGCCCCCGCCGCCACAGCGTGTCAGTAGGGGACGGCGCAGAAACCGTTCAGCACCAACGCCAGCGGACCGTACAGTCCCCAACCACACAGGCGGCGGTGTAAGAACAACCGCCCAAGGCCGACGCCTTTGGCCGTTCCCCAGGTCCAGGGCGG
>CANOCD010000334.1 GCA_947564495.1 uncultured Angelakisella sp.
CGTTGTACCTCCCCTGCATATAGGGCTCCTTCCCCAGGGTGTGGATGGTCCGGATGCAGCGGATCGTCTCCGGCACGTGGTTGGTGACCTTGGCCACCGCCCTCCGGTATTCGGTCTGGGCCTTGAGCATCCGCTTCTGCACCACCCGGGTGAAGAGGGCCACGGCGGGGATCAGAAGCAGGAGGAGCAGGGCCAGCCCCCGGTTTTTGACCGTGATGATGGCGAAGATGCTGACGATCTTGCACAGATCAGCGGCCATGCTGATGATGCCGGCGGTGAACAGCGACTCCACGGTATCCACGTCCCCCACAAAGTAGGAGACGATGACCCCGGGCTCCTGGCGGGTGAAGGTGTCGGCGCTGAGGCGGGAGAGCTTCCGGCACAGGGCGCCACGGAGGGCGTGGGTGATCCGCTGCCCGAAGACGGTGAGAAAGACCTCCCGGAGGGATTCCAGCCCCCCGGTGAGGAGAAGGAGGGCGAAGTAGAGGACCGCCAGGCCAAAGGGGACAGCGGCGCCCCCGGACAGCCGGTTTACGATGTTCTCCAGGACCAGGGGCGGCAGCAGGGCGGAGACCACCCCGAGAAAGACGGTGGACAGGACGGCGAGGGTCAGGGCCCTGTGCCGGGCCGCCGTCCCGAGGATGATCTTCCAGACCGACCGGGGCGACACGCCGGGGCGGGGGGAACAGGTGTCAGGACTCATGGCCGGCGCCTCCTTCCCGTTGGGTCTGATAGAGCCGGGCGTAAGCAGGACAGGTCTCCAGCAGCTGCTCGTGGGTGGAGACGGCGGCATGGCCCCGCTCCATCCAGATCACCTGGCTGCACTGGGGGAACAGGTACAGGCGGTGGGAGATGAGGATCAGAACGCTGTCCCCCAGCCGCTCTTTCAGGCGGGCAAAGACCGCCTGCTCGGTCTGCCGGTCCAGGGCGGAAAAGGGGTCGTCCAGGATGTAGACCGGTCTGGGGTGGGCCAACGTCCTGGCCAGGGCGACCCGCTGCTTCTGCCCCCCCGAGAGCAGGAGGCCGCCGTTCCCGATCCGGGTCTGGGTGCCACGGGGCATCCGGGCCAGGTCCTCCTCGAAGCAGACGGCGGAGAGGAAGGGGGCCGGGTCCCCGGGGGTCCCCAGGAGGATGTTGTTTTCGATGGTGTCACTGAACAGCTCGCTGTCGTGGCCCAGATACCCGATGATCCCCCGGCGTGTTTCCTCGGGGAGGTCCAGCAGTTCGGACCGGCCGAAGCGGATGGAGCCCCGATATTCCTGTTCGCAGAGGAAGGCCCTCCCGAAGGAGGATTTCCCGCAGGCCACCGGCCCCGTGACGGCGATGATCTCCCCGGGCTCCGCCGTAAAGGTGACCGGGTCAAAGAGGGACACCCCTTCGGGGTTCAGGACCTGTAACCCCTCCACCCGGAGGGGGGCCGGCGGGGCCGTCTCCGGAGGGGGCGTCTCCTCCACCCGCTCCATCAGCGGGCGGATACGGGCCCAGGAGACCTGGGCCTTCTGGACGGCGTTGAACATCCTGGCCGCCCGGGAGGATTTCAGCGACAGTTTGGTAAAGCAGGAGAGGAAGGTGGTGAAGGCGGCGATGTTCCACCGGGCCCACCCGGTCCCCAGGACATTTTTCACCCCGAAAGTGAGGATGAACAGGACGCTGGTCATGGAGAGGACACGGTAGAGGGGCTGGAGAGCCGAGCTCCAGACATTGGCCTGGACCGCCTTTTTTTCGTAGTCCTCCAGATAAACCTCATAGGCCCGGTCCCGTTGGGCCTCGCACCCGTGCACCCGGTAGCTGACGGCCCCGGACACCCGGTCCAGGACAGCGGCGCTGAGCCGCCCGGCGCTCTCCTTGTAGGCCGCCCCGGAACGCTGGACCACCGTCCGCATCCTTTCGGCGATGAGGTAGGAGAAGGGGGGAAAGATCAGGGAGAGGAGGGCCAGCCGCCAGTCGTGCCACAGGAGGAGGGCGATATATCCCGCCAGGGCGACCCCGGTATCGAAGATCTCGGTGGTGAATTTCCGGAGCCCCTCGGCGCAGGCGTCCACATCCCCAATGGCCTTGGTGAGGAGGGCCCCCACGTCCTCCTGTTCCAGGGCCGCCTTGCTTTTGTGGATCAGGTTCCCGTAGAGGATCTGCTTCATGCCACGGTCGATGTTGTTGGCAAAGCGCCGGACGTAGAGCCGCTTGACGTACCTGGCGATCTGGACGGCGGCGATGACGGCCACATAGGCGGCCGCCAGCCGGGCCATATCGGGGAAGGACCGGAGCCCGTTCAGGATGTCCATCAGGCACTGGGCCAGCCTGCCCTCGAAGAGGGGCCCGGCCAGGAGCCCGGCGTTGCAGATGATGCCGGAGACGGCGACGGCCAGGAGGTTCTTGGGGTCTGTTTTGAAGTAGGATGTTATTTTTTCGGGGTGTTCGATCTGGTTCATTGGGTGACCTCCCTGGTGGGGGATGGGGGCACGGCGGGGGGATGGCGGGGCTCTTATATAATGCCATAAAAAGCTGGGGATGGCAAGGGCGGTTTTTTTCTGGGAGTGACCGGGGAGGTGATTTTGATGGGTAAGGCCGGGGGCTGACGAAACGTGCTGGGCTGGGGCGGCAAAGATTCGGGGCGGCACGTTCCAGATTCGGGCCCCTGCGGGGGCCCTGTCTGGAAGGGCAGGCGGTACAGGGCGCTGGCGAGGGGCGCTCCTGCGGCTGGGTGCGGGCGCAGTCTCGTTACCGGCCGCAGGTTGTCACTTCGAGAAAAAGAAGCTAAGAA
>CANOCD010000335.1 GCA_947564495.1 uncultured Angelakisella sp.
GCCCTAGGATGCAAGCCCAATGAGCGCACGCCCAAAGGGTCACGGCCTAACGACAAACCGAAGCGTCGGCAATCAGGAGCACAAGCTAAAGTGTCAGGGGAAAGGTTGTGCATACCGCCAGCTTTCAGTACAAAAGACCCCCCGCAGAAAAGAAAAAGGAAAGGAGCCCCGCCCCCCATGCAGGAAATCATAGTCAATACCCTCCTGGCCGTGGTGATCGCCACCGCCGCCGGCCTCTACTTCTTCGCCGGCAAAACCCCCAACAGCACCATGACCAAAAAACAAAAAACCATGCTGGCCCGGATCTTGATCGCCTCCGCCCTGCTCCTGGGCCTCCAGCTCCTCCCGGCGGAAACCTTCTCCCGCCTGGACGCCGCCCTCTTCCCCTCCGCCGGACGGTGGATTCGCTTCGCCCTCTACCTGGCGGATTATTGGATCATCGGCCACGACATCCTCCGGAAAGCCCTCCGGGGTATCCGCAACCGCCAGGTCTTTGACGAGAACTTCCTCATGGCGGTGGCCACCGTGGGCGCCATGGCCCTGGCTATCTACGAAAACGGCGACTACCTGGAGGCCATCGCCGTCATGCTCTTTTACCAGGTGGGAGAGTGGTTCCAAAGCTATGCCGTGGGCCGCAGCCGCCGGAATATCAGCGAGCTCATGGACATCCGCCCCGACTACGCCAACATCGAACAGGACGGCAGGCTGGTCCAGGTGGACCCCGACGAGGTGGAGACCGGCAGCGTCATCCTGGTCCAGCCCGGGGAAAAGGTCCCCATCGACGGCGTCATCCTGGAGGGGAGCTCCACCCTGAATACCAGCGCCCTCACCGGCGAAAGCCTCCCCCGGGAGGCCGGGGCCGGGGACGAGATCATCAGCGGCTGCGTCAATATGACCGGCCTTCTGAAAATTCGTACCACCAAGGAGTTCGGGGACTCCACCGTCTCCAAAATTTTGGACCTGGTGGAAAACGCCAGCTCCCGAAAGTCCCGGTCGGAGGACTTCATCTCCCGGTTCGCCAGGGTCTACACCCCCGCCGTCTGCTACAGCGCCCTGGCCCTGGCCATCCTGCCCCCCCTGGTCCGGATGCTGGCCCTGGGCCTGGCCCCCGCCTGGGGGACCTGGTTCTACCGGGCCCTCACCTTCCTGGTCATCAGCTGCCCCTGCGCCCTGGTCATCAGCATCCCCCTCAGCTTCTTCGCCGGCATCGGCGGGGCCAGCCAGGCCGGCATCCTGGTGAAGGGCTCCAACTTCCTGGAGGCCCTCTCCCAGACCAAGGTGGTGGTCTTTGACAAGACCGGCACCCTCACCCAGGGGGTCTTTGAGGTGGGCGCCATCCATCACAGCAGGATGGAGGAGGAGCGGCTCATCGAGTACGCCGCCCTGGCGGAAAGCGCCTCCTCCCACCCCATCAGCAAGAGCCTCCAGAGGGCCTACGGCAAGGAGCCGGACCGGAGCCGGGTGTCGGACATCCAGGAGATCGGCGGCAAGGGCATCCTGGCCAAGGTGGACGGGGTGGAGGTGGCCGCCGGCAACGCCAGGCTCATGGATCACCTGGGCATCCCCTACCACGACTGCCACAAGACCGGCACCATCGTCCATATGGCGGTGGACGGGGCCTACGCCGGGCACATCGTCATCTCCGACCTGGTGAAGCCCGGCTCCAAGGAGGCCATCGCCGCCCTGAAGGCGTCGGGGGTGGAGGAGACGGTGATGCTCACCGGGGACGCTAGAAAGGTGGCGGACCAGGTGGCGGCGGAGCTGGGCCTGGACCAGGTGTACAGCGAGCTGCTCCCCGGGGACAAGGTCCAGAAGGTGGAGGAGCTGCTGGCAAAGCGTTCCGGCCGGGGGAAGCTGGCCTTTGTGGGGGACGGCATCAACGACGCCCCGGTCCTCTCCCGGGCGGACATCGGGGTGGCTATGGGGGCCATGGGCTCCGACGCCGCCATCGAAGCGGCGGACCTGGTCCTCATGGACGACGACCCCCGGAAGCTGGCTCAGGCCATCCGCATTTCCCGGAAATGCCTGGGGATCGTCTACCAGAACATCGTCCTGGCCCTGGGGGTGAAGTTCACCTGCCTGGTGCTGGGGGCCCTGGGCATCGCCAATATGTACCTGGCCATCTTCGCCGACGTGGGGGTGATGATCCTGGCGGTGCTCAACGCCATCCGGTGCCTCTTCGCCGGGGGGACCGGGAAGGCCCGGTGACGGCCCCGCCCCGCCGATACAGAAAGAAGGCTCCCTCTCTCCTCCGCCGGGAGGAAAGGGGGAGCCTGCGCTTTGGGGGGATCTAGCTGGCAAGGGCCAGGTCCTCCAGGGCCTCCGCCTCGTTGTCGGCGGAGAAAAGGAACTTCCCCTGGCTGTCGTAAACCTCCACATGGCCTCTGACGTCGATGATCCGGTACTCCATTCCAAGCCGCTCCTTTCTGTGTTTCTGTTCTCGGGGAGGGGGGACCTCCCGTCCTTTTACAAGCACAGTTTAACAGAAGAAGTGTCCGGTTGTCAGGACAGTCAACGGGGATGGGGCGGATGGTGGGCTTACTGTACGGTTTTTGGGATAGTTTGGGTGGTTTTTCTGCGGGGCAGGCCGAAAAAGCGGGGAAAAGAAAAGCCCCGGGGCTGATTGGCAGGGCCCGGGGCTGGGTGGCTATATAGTTTCTTCCGGGGGGATGTTCGTCAGGCGTTCCTCCCGGAGGCTGTCAAAGTCAACAGGAACATCCTTGGGGAGCATCCGGAACAGTTCCTTTGCGGCGGCAGCTT
>CANOCD010000336.1 GCA_947564495.1 uncultured Angelakisella sp.
ATGGTCACTCATATCGTAATGTGGAACCTGAAAGACGAGGCCGAGGGCGGAACCAAGGAGCAGAACGCCGCCATCATCAAGGAGCGGCTGGAGGCCCTGGCAGGCCGTATCCCCGGGCTCCTCTCCTTGAAGGTGAACCGGGGCGTCCTGCCCGGGGGCTATGACCTCTGCCTTCTGGGGGAGTACGAAAGCCTGGACGCCTTAAAGGGATACCGGGACCACCCCCTCCACAAGGAGGTCCAGGGCTTCGTCCACAAGGTCATCACCGACCGGGTCTCCTGCGACTTCGAGGTCTGACCGGATGACCGCCCTGAAACAGCTCTCCTTCCTCTTCGCCGTCTACCTCCTGGCGGTATGGCTGGCGGAAAAACTCCCTTTTGCCTTCCCCGCCAGCGTCCTGGGGATGCTCCTCCTCCTGGCCCTCCTCTTTTCCGGGGCGGTAAAGCCCCGCCAGGTGGAGCAGGGGGCGGACCTCCTCCTCCGGAACATGATGTTCCTCTTCGTCCCGGCGGGGGTCTCCATTCTGGATTATTACCCCCTCATCCGGGATAAGGTCCCCCAGCTGGTGGTCATCGCCCTTCTCACCCTGGCCGTCACCCTGGCGGTGACCGCCCTGACGGTACAGGGGGTCTCGGCCCTCCTGGCCCGGGGAAAGGGGGCGAAGGGATGACTGCCGTCACCCAATCCCCCCTCTTCGGCATCGCCCTGACGGTGGCGGCCTACTCGGTGGGCCTCTGGGTGAACCGGAAAACGGAGCTTTCCGTCGCCAACCCCAACCTTGTCGCCATCCCCCTGGTGATCCTGTTCCTGCTTCTCACCGGCACCTCCCTGGAGGACTACCAGCGGGGCGGGGAGGTCGTCAATATGCTCCTGGGACCCGCCACGGCGGCCCTGGCCCTTTCCATCTACCGCCAGAAGGAGATCCTCCGGGAGTTCTTCCTGCCGGTGCTGCTGGGATGCTTCGCCGGGTGCTGCGCCGCCGTGGGCTCCACCCTGGCCCTCTGCCGGCTTTTCGGCCTGGATGAGACCCTCACCGCCTCCCTCCTGCCCAAGTCGGTAACCACCCCCATCGCCGTGGAGCTCAGCGCCCAGGGTGGCGGGGTGGCGGCGGTGACCATCGTGGTGGTCATCTTCACCGGCATCGCCGGGGCGGCCCTGGGGCCGGGATTCCTGCGGCTGCTGGGCATCACCGACCCCATGGCCCAGGGGGTGGCCATCGGGACGGCAAGCCACGGCATCGGCACCGCCCGGGCCCTGGAACTGGGCAAGGTCCAGGGGGCCATGAGCGGCGTTGCCATCGGGGTCTCGGGTCTTATCACCGTGGCCCTCATCACCCTGTTGGGCTGACACAAAAGGAGAGGACGACGACCGCCCTCTCCTTTTTGCTTACCCCCGGCGCAGGATACGGATGTGCCCGCCCTCGTCCAGGAACAGGGCCAGGGTCACCGCCATGGGGGCCAGGATGAGCCCCCCCACCCCAAGCAGTTTCATCCCCACGTACATGGAGACCAGGGTCACCAGGGGGGAAAGGCCGATGCCCCGCCCCACCAGCCGGGGTTCCAGCACCGTCCGGACCCCGGTGACCACCCCGTAGAGGAGCAAGATCCCCGCCCCCAGGGGGAGGTTTCCCCCCAGGAGGGTCCAGATCCCCCAGGGGATGAGGATGCTCCCGCTGCCCAGCACCGGCAGGATGTCCAGCACCGCCACCGCCAGGCCGATGACCAGGTAGTAGTCCACCCGCAGGAGCCACAGCCCCAGGCTGATCTCCCCGAAGGTGACGGCCATGATGAGAAGGTAGGCCTTCAGCACCTGGCGCACCGTGGCCACCAGAAAGTCCTTGGATTCCCGAACCGTCCCGGCCAGCCGGGGGGGCAGCTGCCCCAGGAGAAAGGCCCCGATGGCCTCGTAATCCGGCAGAATGAAGAAGGAGGAGAGGAGGGCGAAGGAGCAGGCCAGGAGCGCCCCGGGAAGCCGTCCCGCCAGGGTCCCCGCCGCCGCCAGGGCCCGGGCGGAAAGGGCCGACACGCTCTCCTGGAGGAGGGGCCCCAGCCGGTCCCCCATCCCCCGGAGGGTGGTCTCGGCCTCGGGACCCCCCATCCGCCCCAGGATGTGCATGGCCTGCTCCCCCACCTCCCGGGCGGTGGGGAGGAAGGCCCGCTGATACCACCCGGGGAGGCGCTCCAGCAGGGCCGCCCCCTGGGAGAAGGCCGCCGCCCCCAGCCACCAGACCAACGCCCCGGCCCCGGCCCAAAAGACCAGCAGGGTCACCACCGAGGCCGCCTTCTTCCCCAAAAAGCTGTGGCCGGAAAGCCACCGGGCCCAGGGCCGGAGAAGGGCGGCGGCGGCCCATCCCGCCAGAAAGGGCCCCAGACAGGGGAGAAGGAACCGCCGGGCCGCCCAGGCCGCCCCCATGACCGCCGCCCAAAAGACCGCTGACCTTACGAACCGCTCCCGCATCGCCAAGCCCCCTCCCTTTCTTTCACCCTATTGTATGCAGGCGGGGCCAGTTTTTTCGTTTCCGCTTGCATCTATCGCCCCGATAGCTTATAATAATACCCGTCACTATTCTACAAAGAAAGGCGTGTCATTATGGCCCCCTATCTCATTCTTGCCCTGGCGGCGGCGGTGCTGGGCTTCTTCCTCTGCGAGCTCCACCCCTCCCGCCGGAACGACCTCATCCTTATCGTGCTCCTTTCGGTGGCTATGTTCGCCATGTCCATCCTCCGGGCCGCCTCGGTGGGGGTGGACTACC
>CANOCD010000337.1 GCA_947564495.1 uncultured Angelakisella sp.
AACCTGCGGCCGGTAACGAGCCTGCACCCACACCCAGCCGCAGGAGCGCCCCCGCCAGCGCCCTGTACCGCCTGCCCTTCCAGACAGGCCCCGAAGGGGCCGAATCTGGAACAGACGGACCAGCGACCGGCCTGCTACCATCTTTCCCCCACGGCGGCGAAGAAAACGAACGCCCCAGCCCAGGACCCAAGCCAGGGCCAGCCCGCACCAGACCAGCAGACAGGGGCGGACGTACCCCGCCCCGTTGTAAGGGAACCCGAGAATATCCCCGGTGACGAACAGGGGCCAGAGGCAGGAAAAGGACAGGAGAAACCAAACAGCGGCAAAAAGATCGGGCAGACCCGGGAACTGCCCCAAGACCCATCCCCCGCCGCAGACCAGCAGATACCAGCCCCCCAGGCGGAGAAGCCGCCTCCCGGCCCAGGAAAACCCCCGGGCCCCGTCCCAAAAGAGCATAAGGGCCAGAAGGGCAAAATAGGCCCTGCTGAACCAAAGGACCCCCTGGAAAAAATCTATGCCGAGAAGCAGGGCCCAGAAAAGGGCGGCCAAAAACCACAACCGCTGGACCTTCCGGGCCAGGACCGGGTCCTCCGGCGTAAAACCGAAAAAAGTCCGAAGGGATCTCCACAAAGCCATCCTGCCCGCCTCCTTTTTTGCTTTGTTCCATGATACCATATCCCGGAAGGGCTGGCAAGATAAGGCGCAGAGGGACGGCTCGGCAAAAAAATTTTCTTGCTCTGCAATAAATCCCTCCCTTCCATCGTTCTTTTATGCAGAGGGGGAAATTCCCCTGCCACAAAACGACGACGAAAAGGAGTAAGAAGTATGACAAAACGGTTTTTTGCCCTGACCCTGGCCCTCTGCCTGGCCCTCGCCCTGGCGGGATGCGGAGAACGGGCCAAGCCCTCGGATCAGCCTCCCACCCAGCCCTCCTCCATCGAGGTCCGGCCCTCCCAGGCGGATGAGCCTGGGGAGCCCGCCCCGGATGGTCCCGACCCCGCCCCGGAGGCCCCCGCCGACCTGGACGCCCTGGTCAAGGAGATCGTCCTCACCTACGGGGCGGAGGAGGACACCCTCAACGGCCCGGCCAGGCTGATCCCCACTGACATCAGCCTGTTCATCTCGGATACCAGTTGGGAGGGAGCGGGGGAACTGACGCCGGGGGATTACTTCGCCTGGTTCTTCAGCACCACCATGAAGGAGGACTACGAGTACAAGCGGGAGGCCTACAGGCACCCCAAGGGGGAGGACTACGGCTGGTTCTTCCCCCAGGACCTCTACGAGGAGCGGGTCCAGACCTACTTTGAGGTGAGCACGGACCACCTCCGCAGCGACCCAACCTACTACCAGGCGGAGTACCAGGGGTACTGCCTGGGCAGCGGCGGCGGCAGGGGGGAGAGCCCCACCCTTGCCTACCAGTACACCCGGGACGGGGAACTGCTCACCATCCAGGTGACACGGTCCTATGAGTCCGGGGCGTTTCCCGACACCTGCCATACCCTCACCGTCCGGCTGGAGGACGGCGGGGGGTGGAAGTACCTGGGGGACCAGGTGGAGTAGGCGGGGGGCAGCCTTCCGGCCCGCAGACCCTCCCCGGGTCAAAAAAGTTTCCGGCGTGACCTCCGGCCTTCGGGCCAGGGATCACGCCGGTTTTTCCATCAGTCAAACCTCGTCACCCAGTTCTCCGCCCGGTGCGCCTCGAAGCAAAGCGCCACCTGCTCCCGGGTGTTCTTCTCCTCCGCCAAGGGCGGCAGAGCGTCCAACGAAAAGTACCCGCTTTCCGTCGTCTCGCTGTTCTCCACAAAGCCCCCGCCGTGGCAGGTGCAGAGGAGAAAGACCTTGCACACCCGCCAGGCGTAAGCCGGCCGGTTGTGCTTCTCCCGGTCCTGGACGGCGATGACCAAGTCCGCCGTCACGTCCAGCCCGGCCTCCTCCTTGACCTCCTTGACGGCGCTTTCTCCCACCGAAAGGTCCACCTCCACCCAGCCACCGGGGAGGGACCAGCGTCCGTCCTTCTCCCGGACCAGGAGGATCTCCTCCCCCCGGAAGATGGCGGCCCGGGTGTCCAGCTTGGGGGTCTGGTAGCCGGTCTCGCAGCAGAAAAGGTCCTTGGCCTTTTCCAGGGGGATCTCCCCCTGGCGGGCCACCATCTCCGCCGCGATCTCCCGGATGCGCTCATACCGCTCCCGGTCGAAGGGGTCCTTGCCGTAGTGGAGCCCGGCCTGGGCCAGGGCCTGGAGTTCGGTGGCCCAGGCGAGCCAGGGGGTGGTGGCGTTCATAGGCGAAACCTCCTATTCTTCAACGATCCTTTTCCAGTGTTTTCGGATGTAGTGTCCTACGCCGCTGGCGACCCACAACAACACCAACACCACAAAAATATAATCCAGCCAGTTTTCCCGGAAAAAATCAAAAATAAAAACAGGGGCGACCAGAAGGATAAAAAGCATATAGCGGCGGGCAGTTTTGAGACGCTTCATACGCTCTCTCAGATCGTGGGACGGGCTGACCAGATGAATCCACCACAATCCGATGTAGGGCGCATAACGAGCCCAAAGGGAAAACAGGATCAGGCCCACTAGCCCCGTCTCGATCTGATGAGCCCCCAGGGTCCTGTCATAGAGCACGAAAAGCCAAACTCCTACCATAGATACCTGTGCGGCAATGTCTACTACTGTCATGAATATCCAGTAACGTTTCAGCTTTTTGCTGATCTCTGCCTTTGTGTCAGTAT
>CANOCD010000338.1 GCA_947564495.1 uncultured Angelakisella sp.
TTCCCCCGACAGCAAAAATGCCGCGAACCCTTGAAAAATCAAGACTTAGCGGCATTTAAGAACTTATAAAGAGATAGTCAAAAATCCTGTTGGATGTTCGTATAAAAAGAAGGGCGGAACTCTTTTCCGATCCCCTGCATAGGAATGGAGGGAGAGGAGAAAGGGGGGACGGGGGAGGATGGCTTTTTCCGACCTGGAGCTGCTGGCGCGGCTCATCCAGTGCGAGGCGGGGGGAGAGGGGGACACCGGGATGGCGGCGGTGGCCAGCGTGGTGATGAACCGGGTCCACGCCCCCGGCGGGGAGTACGCCCGGGTGGGCCAGGGGAACATCCGCAACATCATCCTCCAGCCGGGGCAGTTCACCTGCGCCATGGAGACGGTAGGGGGGCGGCCCAACCAGCAGAACATCTACAATATGCGCCCGGAGGATGTCCAGTACCAGATCGCCCAGTGGGCCATGGCCGGGGGCCGGGTGCTTGGCCTGGGGGAGGCCCTGTGGTTCTTCAACCCCTACAGCCCGACCTGCCGCCAGAACTTCCCCAGCGAGGTGGGGGTGTTCACCACCCGCATCCGCAACCACTGCTTCTACGACCCAACACCAGCCTACTTTGATACCTAGGGCACTTCTCGAAAATTCTGAGAACAGTTCAGAAGCCGGGCGGGGCTCATAGCCACGTCATCGTCCTTGCCGGGCACGAAGCGCGCCTGCGTCCTCTTCCTTGCTCTGCACCCCGCCCGGCCCCTTCCTTTGTTCTCATTATTTCCGAGAACCGCCCTAAGAAGGAGGAATCGCTATGCCAGAGAATGAGACCATCCCCATGCCGGAGCCCGTCTATCCGCCCCAGGGGGTCCAGAACGGTGTGGACCCGGAGAGCATCCAGGAGATCATCGCCCTTTCGGTGGGGCGGTACGTCATCGTGGAGTTCCTGGTGGGCACTCAGAACATCGTCCGCCGGGAGGGCGTCCTCACCGCCGTGGGGACCTCCTGGCTGGTCCTCTACGACGAACGGGAGGGGACCTCGGTGGTCTGCGATATGTACTCGGTGAAGTTCGTCACCTACTTCGACCCGGGGGCCCGCCCCGACCAGCGGATGGAGAGCGAGTCTGTCAGGACGGCTGCCGCCCGGGGGCAGAGGTCCAGGCGGTATTGAGCCCAGGGCAAAAAAGAGGGGAGAGGACAGCGGGTGTCCTCTCCCTTTTCGTGTGTTTACAGCTTGCAGGGTTTGAAGTTCAGCCCGGTGTCCCCCTCGATCCCCTCCAGCAGCCCAGGCTCCGCTCCCCCCGGGAGCAGCAGGGTCAAAGCGGTGTCCCAGTCAAAGGCAAGGAGCAGGGCCTTCCCCTCCCGGTGGAGATAAGCCATCTGGAGCCCCGGGCCCTCCAGAGCCAGCAGCCCGGGGGAGAGGGGCGCAAAGGCCCGGGTGATCTGGTCGTGGAGCCGGGCAAAGCACCGGTCCGGGACACGGCGTTCCCCGTTCGCCTGCACCTCCGCCTCGACGGAAAAGTCCATATCCCAGCGGAGAAGAAGGGCCTGGCCGGGGTGCTCCCGCTGAAAGTCCTGGTAGGCTTCATCCAGGACATAAAGGGCCAGGAACAGCCCGTAGGCGTCGGTAGCCCAGTTGTATCGGGTCTCGTACTCCAGCTTCACGGGCTGTTCGGGAAGGTTCGGGTACCGGGCGTTGATCTTCTTCCAGTAGGCGTGGCACCGCCGGGCCAGCTTCTGCCGCCCCATTTGGTCCCCCTCCTCGCAGAGGCCGGTGAACTCGTCCGGGTAGTCGAAGGACTCCTCCTCCGGGTCGGAAAGCTCCCAGCGGTAAAGCTGGTCGGGGTCGCCGCCCCTTTTGATCCCCAGGGCGACGCCGTCGTCGGGGGATTCGTAGAAGCCCAGATAGTCCCCCTCCCAGTGGACAAGCTCCAGGGGGGTCAGAAGCATTTTCTCCAGGAGAAGGTCGGCCATCCCCCGGTAAAGCTCCCGGACCGGGGCGGGCAGGGAGGTCCCCAGGCGCTTCTCCGCCTCCAGGACTTCCTTCTCCGAGTAGAGGGGAAAGTCCCCCGAACTGACCCGGTCGGCAAAGGGCCGCAGGGCCTCCAGCTCCTTTTGGATGGACTGACAGCTGCCGCTCATAGAGCTGAGAATTTCCTTCGCCGTATCCCGATACAACTCCCAATAGGGCCAGTACCGGAAGGCCTCCGGAGCCTGACCTGCGAACAGCGTGGAGCGGTCCAGCAGGCCGTTCACCCACCGGCCGTCCCGGCTGGTGTAGGTGGTGTCCGTGATAGGCAGCGCCGGCATGACAGCGGGGGCTTCCTTCAGCTCCCCGATCAGCTTTGCCAGCAGCGCCACGCTGGCCAGCGGACGCACCGCGTCCTGGATGATGACGCCGGACAGCTCATCCCGGTCCACAAAGTTCTCCGCCGCCATCAGTCCGCTTCGAATCGACAGCTGCCGGTCCTCTCCGGCGGGCGCGACAGTGAGCAGCTTTTCCAGCCCAAATTCTTCTTTCCACTGAAGAATTTGGGTGTTCCACATGGGGCTGGCCGTCACCACCACGCCGTCCACCGCCTCGCATCGCTGGAGCTGATTCAATGTGTGAACGATCACCGGCTTTCCTGCCAGCTCTATGTACTGCTTCGGAACATCCACGCCCATCCTTGTTCCGGTCCCGCCGGACAGCACCACCGCGATGCTTCTCAAAATCTCAGCTCCCGGAT
>CANOCD010000339.1 GCA_947564495.1 uncultured Angelakisella sp.
ATCCTGCGATAAAAAGACTTCGGGGGGCTGCCACCTACCGTTTGGCAGTGCCAACCTTATCTTACCATATTCGCCGGGATTTGGCAAGGAGGCCCAAGAAAAAAAGCCAGCCCGAGGCTTGAAATCCAGCTTTTCGCAAAATATCCCGCCCCCCTACCCAACCGCCCCAAAATGCGCTATAATGATACAATACCACAAAAAGGGGAGGTGAATCCCATGTCCCGACAGAGTGACCAGGAGGCGAAGGAGCTGGAGACCCTGGAGGGCACGGTGGAGGCGGTCATCTACTACAACGAGGACAGCGGCTTCACCGTCATGGAGCTGGCGGTGGAGGACGAGCTGGTCACCGTCACCGGCACCACCCAGGGGGTGGCCGAGGGGGAGGAGGTCTCCGCCCGGGGGAACTACGCCACCCACCACAAGTACGGCCACCAGTTCCAGGCCGAGATCATCCAGCGGACCCTGCCCACCACCGCCAACGCCATCCGCAAGTACCTGGCCTCCAAGGCCATCAAGGGGGTGGGGCCCTCCCTGGCACGGCGGCTGGTGGAGACCTTCGGGGACCAGACCCTGGAGATTATGGAAAAGGCTCCCCAGCGCCTGGCCGAGGTCAAGGGCATCTCCCCAGAAAAGGCCGCCGCCATCGGGGAGGACTTCGCCCGGCTCTTCGGCGTCCGGACGCTGATGCTCTTCCTCGGCAGCTGCGGGTTCCCCGCCACGGTGGCCATCAAGGTCTGGAAGAAGTGGGGCGGTTCCGCCATGGAGCTCCTCCGGGAGGACCCCTACCTCCTCTGCGCCGACGACATCGGGGTGGACTTCCCCCGGATGGACCCTGTGGCCCAGGACAAGCTGGGGGTCCTCCCGGAGAGCCACCGGAGGCTGGCCGCCGGGGTCCGGCACATCCTCCGGCTCAACTGCCGGGAGGGCCACACCTGCCTCCCCTGGGATTTCCTGGAACGCACCGCCCGGCAGTTCCTGGACATCACCCCCGAGGTCACCCGGGACACCCTGGACCGGATGGAGGCGGAAAACGACCTGGTCTTCTACGAGACCGGGGGCCGCCGGTGGGTCTACCTCCCGGAGCTCTACGCCGCCGAGACCACCATCGCCGGGCGGCTGGCCCTGATGCTCCAGCTGGCCCCGCCCCTCAAAAAGGACTGGGAGGCCGAGACCGACCGGCTGGAAAAGACCCTGGGCATCACCTACGGCTGCCGCCAGCGCCAGGCCATCCGGGAGGCCATGGAGAACCCCGTTTTCATTCTCACCGGGGGACCGGGGACGGGCAAGACCACCGCCCTCAACGGCATCCTGACCCTCCTGGAGGAGGAGGGCCTCAAGGTGGCCCTGGCCGCCCCCACCGGCCGGGCCGCCAAGCGGATGGCGGAGGTCACCGGCCGGGAGGCCAAGACCATCCACCGCCTGCTGGAGGTGGAGCCCTTCCGGGAGACCCTGACCTTCAAGCGCAACGAGAAGAACCCTATCCCGGCGGACGCCATCATTGTGGACGAGATGAGCATGGTGGACACCCTCATCCTGGAATCCCTCTTCCGGGGAATGCGGCTTGCCTGCAAGCTCATCCTGGTGGGGGACCGGGACCAGCTCCCCTCGGTGGCGGCGGGGCAGGTGCTGGGGGACCTCATCGCCAGCGGGAGGCTCCCCACCGTCCACCTGGACCAGGTGTTCCGCCAGGCGGAGGAAAGCCTCATCGTGGTCAACGCCCACGCCATCGTGGGCGGGGAGCTCCCCAAGCTGGACCGGAAGGACAGCGACTTCTTCTTCCTCCCCCGGCGGGACCCCCGGCAGATCCAGGCCCTGGTGGCGGACCTCTGCGCCCGGCGGCTCCCGGCCAGCTACGGCTACCGCCCCCTGTGGGACATCCAGGTCATCACCCCCACCCGCCAGGGCCCCCTGGGGACCAAGGAGCTCAACAGCGTCCTCCAGGCCCGGCTGAATCCCCCCGACCCCCAAAAGAGCGAATACACCGCTTTCGGGCGGACCCTCCGGGAGGGGGACAAGGTGATGCAGGTCCGGAACAACTACGACATCCCCTGGGAGAGCGACAGCGGCCAGAAGGGGGAGGGGGTCTTCAACGGGGACATCGGGGTCATCGAGATGATCGACCCCTCCTCCAAGACCATCCTGGTCCGGTTCGACGACCTGGTGGCCCCCTACACCTTCGACACCGCCGACCAGCTGGAGCACGCCTACGCCATCACCATCCACAAGAGCCAGGGGAGCGAATTTGAGGCGGTGGTGATGCCGCTGATGGGACACCACCGGAACCTCCACTACCGGAACCTTCTCTACACCGGGGTGACCCGGGCCAAGCGGCTGCTCATCCTTACCGGGGAGGCGGAGACCATCGCCCGGATGGTGCAGAACGACAAGCGGTCCAGGCGGTACACCAACCTCCGCCCCATGCTGGAGGAGGCCCTGGACGGGGGGCTTGGCTAGGGCCGCTGGCTTTCCATTCTAACTATAAGCTGGTTGCCAAGGGAAGGTCGCAAGGCCGCCTTCGGCGGCACCTCTCCGCCCTCTGCGGAGGGCACCTCCCCTTTCAGGGGAGGCACGGCCCAAGAGCCGCCTTCGGCGGTTGGCCGTGAAGGGTGCTTGCCGCCAGCTTTCAGCACAAAAATATAAAGCTACCGCCTTCGCCAGGGCCTCCCCTGAAAGGGGAGGGGGACCGCCGAAGGCGGTGGAGAGGTTG
>CANOCD010000340.1 GCA_947564495.1 uncultured Angelakisella sp.
TCCCGACCTTTTCCGGGCCAGGAAGAACGCAAAAGTGAAGGGGGGCGAGGGCAATGGCTGAAAACATCCTGCGGCTGGAGGATATCACCATGCAGTTCGGCGGCGTGGTGGCGGTAAATGACCTGTCCCTCCATGTGGACGAGGGGGAGATCGTCGCCCTCATCGGCCCCAACGGCGCCGGCAAGACCACCGCCTTCAACTGCGTCACCGGGGTCTACGAGCCCACCAACGGCCGGGTGAGCCTACTGGGGGACGTGATCGTGGAAAACCACCCCCAGGGGAAAATGAAGGGGCAGTACCTGGGGGAGAACGCCGGAAAGTATACCCAGGTAGTCCGCCACACCCCCGACCAGATCACCCAGCGGGGGGTGGCCCGCACCTTCCAGAACATCCGCCTTTTCGGCGCCCTGACCGTCTTTGAGAACGTGCTCATCGCCAAGCATATGCGTGCCAAGCAGAACTTCCTCTCCGCCACCTTCCGTTTGAACGCCAGGGAAGAAAAGCGGATGCGGGAGGAGACCATGGCCCTGCTGGAGGAGCAGGACTTGGCCCAGTTTAAGGACGAGGTGGCCACCTCTCTGCCCTACGGCCTCCAGCGCCGGCTGGAGATCGCCCGGGCCCTGGCCACCAATCCCAAGCTCCTGCTCCTGGATGAGCCCGCCGCGGGCATGAACCCCCAGGAGACCCAGGAGCTCACCGACTTCATCCGCAAAATTCGCGGGGAGTACGGCCTGACCATCTTTATGATCGAGCACCACATGGATCTGGTCATGCAAATTTCCGACCGCATCTACGTGCTGGACTTCGGCAAGCTCATTGCCCAGGGAAGCCCTGCCCAGGTGCAGAACGACCAACGGGTCATAGAAGCTTATTTGGGGGTGGCTGACGATGCTGAAAATTGACGGCCTTCGGGTCAACTACGGCGGCATCGAGGCGGTAAAGGGCCTCACCTTCGAGGTGCCCGAGCGCCAGATCGTCACTCTCATCGGCGCCAACGGCGCGGGCAAGTCCACCATCCTGCGTACCATCGCCGGACTGGTGAAGCCCGCCTCGGGCCGCATCCACCTCCAGTCGGAGGACATCACCGGCATCTCTCCCGACCGCATCGTCTCCAAGGGCATCACCCTGGTGCCCGAGGGGCGGCACGTGTTCCCCGATCTCACCGTGCTGGAGAACCTGAAAATTGGCGCCTATCTGCGCAAGGACAGCCTGGAGGAGGACCTGGAGTGGGTCTACTCCCTCTTCCCCCGCTTGAAGGAGCGCTCCTGGCAGGCGGCGGGCACCCTCTCCGGCGGCGAGCAGCAGATGCTGGCGGTGGGCCGCGCCCTCATGTCCCGGCCTAAGCTGATGATGATGGATGAGCCTTCTCTGGGCCTGGCCCCCCTGGTGGTGAAGGACATTTTCTCCATCATCAAGAAGATCAACGAGCAGGGTGTCACCATCCTCCTCATCGAGCAGAACGCCAACATGGCCCTCCACATCGCCGACACCGCCTACGTGCTGGAGACCGGCCGCCTCACCCTCTCCGGCTCGGGGAAAGAACTGCTGAAAAACGAGGCCGTGAAGAAGGCTTATCTGGGCTGACCTCCGGCCACGCCCCGCAAAAAGAACATAAAAAAAGGCGGCCCATTTCCAAGGAAATGGGCCGCCTTTTTTATTCCCCCTTATACTTCCTTCGGGTGGCGATGCCACCCCGGATGTGCCGCTGGGCCTTGTTCTCCTCCAGCACCGCCTTGGCCTGGAGATACAGCGCCCGGTTGAACTCGGGCAGCCGCTCGGAGAGATCCTTGTGTACGGTGGACTTGCTGATGCCGAACCGGGTGGCCGCCCCACGAACAGTGGCCCGGTTTTCTATGATGTACTGGGCAAGGGCCACAGCCCGCTCTTCCATGTTTCCTTTCACACGCAACACTCCCCAACGCGTTTCCTGTGAAAGGTATATGAGCCAGAGCGGGAAAATATGAAAGGCGGGCCCCATAGCGGCCCGCCTTTCTTCATTTTCAGATGCCTTACACGTTGAATCGGAACAGGACGATATCTCCGTCCTTCATAACATACTCTTTTCCCTCGCTGCGGATGAGACCCTTCTCCTTGGCCGCCGCCATGGAGCCGGTGGCCTTCAAATCCTCAAAGGCCACCACTTCCGCCCGGATGAAACCCCGCTCAAAGTCGGTGTGGATCTTGCCCGCCGCCTGGGGGGCCTTGGTGCCCTTCTTGATGGTCCAGGCCCGGCACTCGTCCTCGCCGCCGGTGAGGTAGGAGATGAGCCCCAGCAGGGCGTAGCTGGCCTTGATGAGCCGGTCCAGGCCGCTCTCGGCAATGCCCAGGTCGTCCAGGAACATCTTCTTTTCGTCCTCGGGCAGCTCGGCGATCTCCGCCTCCAGCTTGGCGCAGACGGGGATGACCTGGGCGCCCTCCTTCTGGGCCAGGTCGGCTACCTGTTTGTAGTAGGGGTTGCCGTCGGGGTTGGAAAGCCCATCCTCGTCCAGGTTGGCGGCGTAGATGATGCTCTTGAGGGAGAGAAGCTCCGAGGTGGCGATGACCGCCCCCTCGTCCTCGTCGCACTCAAAGCTCCGGGCGGAGTTGCCCTCGTTGAGCCAGTCCTTCAACCGGGTGAAAAGCTCTGCCTCCTTGAGGAACTTCTTGTCCCCCTTGGCGGCGGTCTCCGCCTTCTTGATGCGCCGCTCCA
>CANOCD010000341.1 GCA_947564495.1 uncultured Angelakisella sp.
GGTGCAGGCTCGTTACCGGCCGCAGGTTGTCACTTCGATAAAACAAAGCCGGGGAGGGGTAACTTGCTACCCTTTCCCGGCTTTGCTATTTTTCTGCGGCCTGGTTTTATGGGTTTGCGGCCTTGGTTCGGCGGCCCGGTCGTTGCGTTCTGCCGACCGATAGCGCCTAGGGGTGTTTCGCCCGTTGCGACGGGCGACCAAAGGCTTCGCCTCTGGACTCCACCGCCCTTTGAAAAGGGCGGCCCTAAACTTTGCATGGCTCGATTTTTAGCTTGCGTTTGGCTTGGCCCTACTCCCCCATCAGCCGCCCCAGCACCCCGCTTTCCTGGAGCAGCGGCGCCAGCCGCATGAGCCTCAGGATCTTCACCGCCTCATCCACCTTCTTCCTCCGCTCCTCCTCCAAAAAAGGCCGCAGCGCCTCCAACAGCTGAATATTCCGGTCCGGTTCCCGCAGCGCCGCCATCGCCCGGGTCAGCGTGGTAAGTAGCCCCGGGTCAAAGGCCATCCCCCCGCCCTCCCCGGGTCCCTCCTCCTTGGCCGGGGACGCCTCCTCCCCGCTCCGGGGCAATCCCCCCAGCATCCCCAGCAGGGAGGCGAAGTCCACCCCGCCCCCCGAACCGCCGCCGGAACCCCCGGCTTCGCCGCCTCCGCCGCCCAAAAGCCCCAGCAGGGCCGAGAGGTCCGGCCCGCCCTCTCCCCCGTCGGGGTCCTTGTTCTGCCCCGTGACCCCCAGGCTCTCCAGCAGGGCGGAAAGGTCCAGGCCGCCGCTTCCCTCTGTCTCCCCCATCCTTTCCGCCTCCTTCCTATCACTACCGGTTTGCCAGCAGTTCCTTGAGGATCGCCTGGACCTGGGGGGAGCCCAGCAGCTCCTCCATGGCGCCCCGGTTTTCCATCATGGCCTTGATCTTCTCCGGGTCGGCCCCGATGGACCCCAGCACCCGGTCATAGGAGCCGTCGGAAAGCTCCTTCTTCAGCTGGATGGGGTCCTTCCCCATCTTGGAGGAGGCCACCTTCAACAGGATACCCAGCTGCTCCGGCGTCAGTCCCTGTCCCTCGCTCATTTTTCCTTCACCCCCTTCCCTTTTCCTCATCTATATGATAAAGTAGGGGTAGATATTCGAGACAGGAGGATCGGACACTATGCGGATCATCGTGATGTCGGACAGCCACGGGAGCACGTCCCGGGTGCGGCAGATCTTTACGGACAACCCCGGGGCGGAGCTCTACCTCCACCTGGGGGACGGGGCCGCCGATTTCGTCAAGGCCGGATGGCTTTTCCCCAGCACCGCCCGGATGGGGGTGCGTGGCAACTGCGATCCCAGCCGGGACCTGGACATTCCCAAGACCGGTCTGGTGGAGCTGGGGGGCAAGCGGATCTTCTTCACCCACGGGGACCTTTACCGGGTCAAACACGGCCTGGACGAGCTGGAGGCCGCCGCCCGGGAGAAGGGGGCCGACATTGCCCTCTTCGGCCACACCCACACCGCCCTCCAGGAGTACCGGGACGGTCTCTGGCTCATCAACCCCGGCAGCGTCCTGGACGGCAGCCACACCCCGGCGGGGTATCTGGCCCTGGACATTACCCCGGCGGGGGTGGTCCCGGTCCACCGCAAAATATAGTAAGGAGGGTTCATCCATGAAGAACTACAACTGGGTATCCATCGGCTGCGGGGTCATCGCCAACGAGCTGGCCCGGGCCATGGCGGCGGAGGGGCGGACCCTCTACGGCATCGCCAACCGGACCTACGACAAGGCGGCGGCTTTCGCCGAAACCTACAGGGTAGGGAAGGTCTACCGGACCATCGACGAGGTGTTTTCCGACCCGGCGGTGGACATTCTGTACATCTCCACCCCCCACAACACCCACGCCCCCCTGCTGGAGAAGGCGCTGAAAAGCGGCAAGCACGTCCTCTGCGAAAAGTCCATCACCCTCAACTCGGAGGAGCTGGAGGCCGCCGCCGCCCTGGCGGAGGAGCGGGGGCTGGTGCTGGCCGAGGCCATGACCCTCTACCATATGCCCCTGTACAAGAAGCTCCGGGGGCTGGTGGAAAGCGGGGCGCTGGGGCCCCTGGGGATGCTCCAGCTGAACTTTGGCAGCTATAAGGAGTACGATATGGCCAACCGGTTCTTCAACCCCAAGCTGGCGGGCGGGGCGCTGTTGGACATCGGGGTCTACGCCCTCTCCTTTGCCCGGTGGTTTCTGAGCGGGGCGCCCTGCGAGGTCCTCTCCCAGATGGCGCCGGCGCCCTCCGGGGTGGACGAGCGGGCGGGGATCTTGCTGCGGGGGCCTGCCGGGGAGCTGGCTACGGTTGCTTTGTCTCTGCATACCAAGCAGCCCAAGCGGGGGATGGCGGCTTTTGACAGGGCTTACCTGGAGGTTTACGAGTACCCCCGGGCCCAGGAGGCGGTGATCACCTGGACCGAGGACGGACGGCGGGAGGTCATCCGGGAGGGGGACACGGGGGATGCTTTGCGGTATGAGATCCGGGATATGGAGCGGGCGGTGGCCGGGGAGGGCAACGAGATGTGCTTGGGGTACAGCCGGGATGTGATGGCGGTGATGACCCGCCTTCGGCGGGATTGGGGGCTGGTTTACCCGGAGGAGATGCCGACCGCAAGGTAAAAATCGAGCCAGGCAAAGTTTAGGGCCGCCCTTTTCAAAGGGCGGTAGGGTCCAGGGGCGACGC
>CANOCD010000342.1 GCA_947564495.1 uncultured Angelakisella sp.
TTGTTCATCCTTCATAAAAGCGTCCACTTTGGCCAGGATGTTCGGGTCCTCCTGGTAGGAGAAGTCGCTGGCTTCGATGACCAGCTTCTCCCCGGGGACCGGCTCCTCCCGGACCCACCGGGCCAGGGCCAGGAACTCCTCCTTGTCCTCCAGGGGATTGGTCAGGTGGACCGGGTGGCGGTTCTCCTCCCGGGCCCGGCGGAGATACCGCTGATGGAGGACCTCCCCGTCCCCGTAGAGGACCAGGGTCAGCACCCGGTAGCCCTGTTCCTCCGCCATGGCCTGGAGCTTTTCCAGCTCCGCCTCCCGGAAGTTCGCCTCCAGGACAAGGTCCCCGCCGGCGGCGGCCAGGCCGGCGAAGATGTGTCCCATGACCTCCACCGCCGCCTTGGAAAGGGCCTTGCTCTCGGCCCGGCCCTGGAATCCCAGGACGTCGGTCATCACCTCTTTGACCCGGTCCTTTTGGAACACCGGGACCCCGTACCGCCTGGCCAGAAGGTCCGAAAAGGTGGTCTTTCCGGCGGCGATGTCCCCGGTGATGAGAAGCAGCTTTTTCATCTTTTTATTCCTTCTTCAGTTCCAGCTTTTCCAGCCCGCTGATGTCCACCGGGGTCACCCGGCCCACCGGCTCCCCCAGAAAGACCTCCGCCACCGAAGCGAAGGACCCGGCGGCGTCGGTGACGAAGTACCGGCAGTCCCCGCCCTCCTGTCTGGGGGAGAGGAGCCCCTCCTCCCGGAGGCGTTCCCGGGCGGCAAGGGCGGCCTCCCGCCCGGAGCTTATCAGCGCCACCCCGTCCCCCAGGTAGTCCCGGATGAGGGGGGCCAGGAGGGGGTAGTGGGTGCAGCCCAGGATGAGGGTGTCCACCCCCTCCTCCCGAAGGGGGCGGAGGTAGTGCGCCACCGCCGGGGTGGCCAGGGGGTCGCCGGGGGCGATGTGGCCGTTTTCCACCAGGGGGACAAAGAGGGGGCAGGCCAGGCTGCGGACCCAGATCCCCGGGTCCATGTCCCGGAGGGCCTGGGGGAACTTGCCGCTCCGGGTGGTGGCGGCGGTGGCGATGACCCCGACCCGCCCGTTTTTGGTGGCCCGGGCGGCGGCTTTGGCGGCGGGGGTGACCACCTCCACAAAGGGGCAGTCCATCTCCCGGGCCAGCAGCGCCCCGGCCACCGAGCTGACGGTGCCGCAGGCGCAGACCACCGCCTTGACCCCCTGGCCCAGGAGAAAGGCGGCGTCCTCCCGGGCGTACCGGGTGATGACCGCCTCCCCCCGGGAGCCGTAGGGCACCCGGCCCGTGTCCCCGAAGTAGACCAGGTCCTCCCCGGGGAGGAGGGCGTGGAGCTCCCGGAGGGCGGTGAGCCCCCCCAGTCCCGAATCAAAGACGCCGATGGGGCGTGGGTCCATGGTCAGTCCACCTCCAGGGCCAGGCGGATGAGCCGGTCGAGGATCTCCGGGTAGGTCATCCCCGAGGCCATCATCAGCTTGGGCCACATACTGATGCTGGTGAAGCCCGGAAGGGTGTTCACCTCGTTGAGGACGAAGCCGCCCCCGGGGAGGGCGAAGAAATCCACCCGGGCAAGGCCGGCGCACTCCAGGAGGCGGTAAGCCTCCACCGCCGCTTTCTTGATGGCCTCGGTCTGCTCCCGGGGCAGGCGGGCGGGGATGTACAGGTCGGTGGAGCCGTCCAGGTACTTGCCTTCGTAGTCGTAGAGGGCCCGCTTGGGGACGATCTCCCCCAGGACGTCAGAGGGGAAGGCCCCCCCGTGGTTGCCCATGACGGCGCACTCCACCTCGGCCCCGGTCACCGCCTCCTCGATGATGACCTTGCGCCCGCTGCGGAAAGCCTCCTCCAGGGCGGCGGGGAGGTCCCCCGGGCCTTGGGCCCGGCTGACCCCCACCGAGGAGCCCTCGCTGGCGGGTTTGACGAAAACGGGCCAGCCCAGCTTTTCGGTGATCTCCGCCGCCAGAGAGGCGTCGTCCCGGGTCTCCCGGGTGACGGTGATCCACTTGGCCACCGGGACGCCGTGGCCGGAGAGGAAGGTCTTGGTCAGGTCCTTATCCATGCAGAGGGCGCTTGCGGCCACGCCGCAGCCCACCACGGGGATGCCGGCCAGCCGGGCCAGGCCCTGGACCGAGCCGTCCTCCCCCCCGGTCCCGTGGAGGGCGGGGAAGATGACGTCCACCGGGGCCCGCCACCAGCCGGCCCCGCCGTCGTGGATGAGCAGACCGTGCTGTTCCCGGTCGGGGGTGAGGACGGCGGGGAGGAGGCGGGGGTCCTTGGCCCAGCTGCCGTCGGCGATGGCGGCGAGGGGGACCTCCTCGTGGCAGAGGCGCCAGGCGCCCTCTTTGGTGATGCCCAGGGCCAGCGGCTTCCACTGGGACCGGTCGATATTCTCCAGGATCGAGGCGGCGGTGAGGCAGGAGACCTCGTGTTCGCTGGAGACCCCGCCGAAAAGGACGGCAACAGTAGGTTTTGTCATGGCGAAAAAGCCCCCCTGTTTGTTGTGGGTTTATAGGTACATTATACTATAGCACATATGGGCTTTATTCGCAAGGTGAAGTAGGAGATTGTGGGGCGAGATGAGTACAAGGTGAAGTCCGAGACAGGCAAAGTTTAGGGCCGCCCTTTTCAAAGGGCGGTGGATTCCAAAGGCAAAGCCTTTGGTCGCCCGTCGCAACGGGCGAAAC
>CANOCD010000343.1 GCA_947564495.1 uncultured Angelakisella sp.
CCCTGGACCCTACCGCCCTTTGAAAAAGGGCGGCCCTAAACTTTGCCTGTCTCGGTTTTCACCTTGCGGTTGGCCCGCTCTCTGCCCCCTGCTACAGGCTCATCTGCAACGGCCCCCCGCCACCCGGCAGGGGCAGCCCCAAATGCCGGTACGCCTTCTCCGTCACGCACCGCCCCCGGGCCGTCCGGCTCAAAAACCCCTCCTGCATCAGGTAGGGCTCGTACACATCCTCGATGGTCACCGACTCCTCCCCCACAGCAGCCGCCAGCGTATCCAGCCCCACCGGCCCCCCGCCGTAAGACTGAATGATGACCCCCAGTATCCGCCGGTCAATGGCGTCCAGCCCCAGGTAGTCCACCTCCAGCCGGTCCAGGGCCGCCGCCGCCAGCTCGGCGGTGATGTCCCCGTCCCCCATCACCTGGGCAAAATCCCGCACCCGCTTGAGGAACCGGTTGGCGATCCGAGGCGTCCCCCGGCTCCGCCGGGCCAGCTCCTGGGCCCCCGTGGGGTCGCAGGCGATCCCCAAGATCCCCGCGCTCCGGGTGATGATCCGGGTCAGCTCCTCCGGCGTGTACAGCTCCAGCCGGAAGATCACCCCGAACCGGTCCCGCAGGGGCCCCGTCAGCTGCCCCGCCCGGGTGGTGGCCCCCACCAAGGTGAACTTGGGCAGGTCGATCCGGATGGACCGGGCCGACGGCCCCTTCCCCAGGATGATGTCCAGGGCGTAGTCCTCCATGGCGGGATACAGCACCTCCTCCACGCTGCGGTTGAGCCGGTGTATCTCGTCGATGAAAAGGATGTCGTTCTCCTCCAGGTTGGTGAGGAGCGCCGCCAGATCCCCCGGCTTTTCGATGGCCGGCCCGGAGGTCGTCCGGATGTTCACCCCCATCTCCGCCGCAATGATGGTGGAGAGGGTGGTTTTCCCCAGCCCCGGGGGCCCGTACAGCAGCACGTGGTCCAAGGGCTCCCCCCGGAGCTTGGCCGCCTCGATAAAGACCCGCAGGTTCTCCTTGGCCTTCTCCTGGCCCACGTACTCCGCCAGGGTCTTGGGCCGCAACGAGTTCTCGGCGTCGCCGTCGTCCCGGGTCACCTCCGGGGTGACAAAGCGGTTCTCAAAGTCGCTGTCCTTGTCAAACATTCCCATCCCTTACACCCCCCGGGAGAGCCGCTTCAGGGCCCCCTTGATGAGCTCGTCCACCGCCAGGGAGGAATCCAGCTTGGCGATGGCGGCGGCGGCCTCGGTCTGGCCGTAGCCCAAGGACACCAGGGCGGCCACCGCCTCCCCCTGGGCGGAGGACCCCTCCCCCGCCAGGAAGGAGAGCCCCCCGCCCCCCCCAGAGGCCATCCCCCCCGCCAGGTCCTCGGTGGAGAACTTGTCCCGGAGCTCCAGCACGATCCGCTGGCTCAATTTGGGCCCCACCCCCGGGGCCTTCACCGCCTTGGCGTCCCCGGCGGCGATGGCCAGCATCAGCTTCTGGGGGGTCAGGGCGGAGAGGATAGCCAGGGCCGCCTTGGGCCCCACCCCGCTCACCCCAATGAGAAGCCGGAAGCACCGCAGCTCCTCCTCGGTGAAGAAGCCGAACAGCTCCAGCACGTCCTCCCGGAGGTAAAGGTGGGTCAAAAGGGTGACCTCCTGTCCCCGTGGGGGCAGCTTTGCCAGGGTGCTGGTGGTGGTGGAGCAGCGGTAGCCCACCCCCCCGGCCTCCACCACGGCGAAGCCGGGCTCCACCAAAAGCAGTTTTCCAGTGACGCTGTAGATCATATCCTTACCTCATTTGCAGTTTTTTCTGGAACAGCACCGATCCCCCCACGTTGCCGTGGCAGATGGCGATGGCCAGGGCGTCGGCAGCGTCGTCGGGCTTGGGGATCTCCGCCAGCCCCAGGAGGTTTTTGGTCATCTCCATGACCTGGCGCTTTTCGGCGTTTCCGTACCCCACCACCGCCATCTTCACCTGCATGGGGGTATATTCGTAGACCGGCAGGCCGTGCTGCTGGCAGGCCAAAAGGATGACCCCCCGGGCCTGGGCCACCCCCATGACAGTGGTTTGGTTATGGGTGGCGAAAAGCTGCTCGATGGCCACCGCCTCGGGCTGGTACTTATCCAAGGCGAAGGAGAGCTGGTCATAGATGGTGGCCAGACGCTGGCCCATTTCCATTCCGGCGGGGGTGGTGATGGCGCCGTACTCCACCAGGCGGTACTTCCCCTTGGAGCAGTCCACCACCCCGCAGCCGACGATGGCATATCCCGGGTCGATGCCGAACACCCGCAAGCTGAAGCCCCCTTCTGCTCCCCTGGGGGGAGTGATGATACTGCTTATTATAGCACGACTGTTTTCTTTTGTCATCTGGGAAGATGGCGGGAGGTTTTTTTCTTACTTCTCCCCTTCGGGGGGATGCTGGCCGCCTTCGGCGGCGGATGGGGGAGCCTATAACTCCGGACCAGCGGCAAGCACGATCTTTCACGGCCAACCGCCGAAGGCGGCTCTTGGGCCGTGCCTCCCCTGAAAGGGGAGGTGTCGCCCGCAGGCGACGGAGAGGTGGCCGCCGGAGGCGGCCTGGGCGCTGGTGGTCTGCACACCCTTTCCCCTGACACTTTAGCCCGTACTCCTGATTGCCGACACTTCGGTTTGTCGTTAGGCCGTGACCCTTTGGGCGTGCGCTCATTGGGCTTGCAT
>CANOCD010000344.1 GCA_947564495.1 uncultured Angelakisella sp.
GGGTACAAAGCCCCCCGTTAGTTGTTAGGAAGAAATAACCGCCCCTAACTTTCGCAGAGTTGGGCGGTTATTTCTTTTTGTTAGTGAACACACCAATAAGAGTGATGATCACCAGCGTATAAGCGAACAAGTCGCCAAAGGTCACGTACGCTGTTGTTGTAATCATGCAGGCTCTCACCCCCTTGATGTAATCTCCAGGGGCAAAAAGGTCTTGCGCCCCGGGCATCTATGTAAAATGCTGGGGGCTAGCCGCCTACCGTTGTGGCAGTGCCACAATTATAATACCACATCCGACAAATTTTTACAACCCCAAATCACACAAAAAGCGGAGCCGCAGATCACCGGCCCCGCTTTTCCTATACCCAAAACCGCTATCCCTCCTGCCGGGACAGCACCACCTCCACCCCGGGCAAAGCCGCCGCCAGCTGCCCCCGCAGCCCCGGCATGGCGATGACCTCGGTGGCAAAGTGCCCCCCGTCCAGGAGCAGCAGCCCCAGCCGCTCCGCCTCCAGATACTCGTGGCGGCGGACCTCCCCGGTGAGGTAGGCCCCGCACCCCGCCTTCTTGGCCTCCCCCAGAAAATCCCCGCCGGCACCCCCGCAGACGGCCAGCCTCCGGATGACCTCCGGCCCGGCGTGGGGCAGATGGCGGACGTACCCCTGGGGCAGACCCAGGGCCTCCTCCGCCCAGGCGGCCAGCTCCCCCCGGCTCATGGGACAGGGCAGCTCCCCCGCCAGCCCCAGCCGCCGGGAGCCCGCCTCCCCGGGCCGCTCCTCCCAAAGGGGGACCCGCTCCTTCAGCCCCAGGGCGTCGGCCAGGGCGGTGTTGACGCCCCCCTCCGCCATGTCGTAGCAGGTGTGGGCGGAGTAGACCGCCATCCCCCGGACCGCCGCCTCATAGGCCGGGTCCCCCGCCAAAAACCGCTTCACCGGGTGGAAGATCACCGGGTGGTGGGTGACGATCATCTCCGCCCCCAGCTCCTCCGCCTCCCCGATGACCTCCAGGGTGGCGTCCAAGGCCACCAGGATCTTGGTCACTTCCCCGGCAGGGTCCCCCACCAGCAGCCCCGAGTTGTCCCACTCCATCTGGCTGGAGAGGGGGGCCAGCCGGTCCATCACCTCCGCAACAACAGAAACCGTCGTCATCACAAAAACCCCTTTCCCGCAAAAGCAGGGCGTAGGTCAGCCCCACACCCTGCCTTTTTCTGTTGGATGTTACTGCTTCACCAGCCGCAGCCCGGCCCGGTCCAAAGCCGCCCGAAGCACCGGGGCCAGCAAGGTGGCCACGATGATGGCAAGGGTCCCGTTGGTCAGGGAGGTCACCGCCTTCACCGAAACGTCGGCAATGGCGGTCTCCATGGCCCCGCCCAAAAGGAGGTCCCGGATAAAATCCTTGGTGAGGTAAAGCACCGAGTAGGCGTAGCCGCCGGCGGCGCAGGCCCCGAGGGTCCGGGGGACGCTTTGGGGCTTTCCCTTGGTGATGAGCCCGGCCAGAAATCCGATGACGAACTTAAAGACCAGGGTGAAGGGCGCCGAGCTTGCCCACCCGTTGAAAATGTCAAAGAAGAAGGAGCCGATGCCCCCGGCCAATCCCCCCCGGACCGGCCCGAAGAGCAGGCCGGAGATAAGGCAGGCCACCGTGGCCATATGGATCATGGTCTTGCCCATGGGGGTGGGGATCTCAATGCGGATCATGGTAGCCGCATAGACAACGGCGGCCATCATCCCTACAATGACCATATCCTGTGTGGTAAATTTCCGTTTCATGGTAAGTTCCTCTTTCCCTTTGTGTTGATTTACAGGCTCTGGAATCGCTTGCTCACCTCTCCCCGGGCGAGCCACTCCAAAGTCCGTTCCAGCATGACCCCCTCCCGGGGATCGGTGCTGTAGCTGTAGGTGGTCTTGATGGTCAGCTCCACGTACCGGGCGGCCCGGTCCATGGCCATAGGCAGGCTGTCCCCCTGGAGGAGGGAGGCGGTGAGCACGGCGGCGAAGATGTCCCCGGTGCCCGGGTAATGGACAGGGATATAATCCCCCACCGATTTCCAGAAGGAGTTGTGCTCCCGGTCATAGCAGAGGTTGGCGTACTCCCCGGTAGCCAGGGTGACGCCGGTGACCACCACCTTCTCGGGTCCCAGCTCCCCCAGCCGTGCCAGCATACTCCGGGCGGCGGCGGTGGAGATGGCCCCGGAGACCGGGGGCTCCCCCAGCAAAATGGCGGCCTCGGTGAGATTGGGGGTGACCACCTGGGCCCGGCGGACCATCCGGCCGATGCCCTCCACCATCTCCCGGGTAAAGGCACGGTAGAGCTTGCCGTGGTCCCCCATCACCGGGTCCACCACCTTGAGGGCGGCGGGCCACTGATCGAAAAACTGGAGGCAGTGGCTCACCTGGTCGGGGGAGCTAAGGTACCCGGTATAGATACACTCCAGCTCCAGACCCACCCGGTGGTAATGGCTCAGGCAGGGCTCCATATAATCGGTGAGGTCCCGCTGGCAGACCTCCCCGAAGCCGCCGGTGTGGGTAGACAGGATGGCGGTGGGGACGGGGCAGACCTGCATTCCCATGACGGAGATCACCGGTAAGATCACCGAGAGGGAGCAGCGGCCGAAGCCGGAGAGATCGTGGATAGCTGCAACTCTGGGGGGACGTGGGAGCATGAACAAGC
>CANOCD010000345.1 GCA_947564495.1 uncultured Angelakisella sp.
GGAGAGGGAGTAGAAAGCCTGTCCCAGGGCGGAGAGCAGAACGGTGCCGTTGAGGGAGGAGAGGTCGAAGGTGAGAAGGTAGCTCAGGCCCTCCCCGGCCCCGGGGAGGGTGAGAGACCGCCCCAGCAGGACCAGGAGGAGGAGGAACAAGGCGGGCATGGCGGCCTTGTTGAACCGCTCGATGCCCCCTTCCACCCCCCGGACGATGACCAGCACCACGCAGGCGATGAAGAGGAGGGGAAAGACGAAAGCCCCCAGGAGGGGGAACCGGTCGGCCCCCAGCACCTGATTGAGGAAGTAGCCCTGGGGGTCCCCGTAGACCTCCCCGGGCCTGACCAGATAGGCGGCGATATACTGGAGGACCCAGCCCCCCACCTGGGAGTAGTACCCCAGGATGACGAAGCCGGTAAAGACCCCCAGGCCCCCCACCCACTTCCACTTGGGGGCGAGGACACGGAAGGCCCCCACGGCGTTTTTCTGGGTGGCCCGGCCCACGGTGAGCTCGGCCATCATGGCGGTGGCCCCGATGAGGATGACGATGACGATATACACCAGGATGTACACCCCGCCGCCCCCCTCGTAGGCTTTGCCGGGGAACTTCCAGATGTTTCCAAGGCCCACGGCGGACCCCGCCGCCGCCAGGATAAAGCCCAGGCTGCTGGCCCATTGGGCCCGGCTGCCCTTGGCCGGTTTGTTTGACATAATAACTTCCTACTTCCTTTCTTTTTTCTGTGCCCACCTAGTATATCAAAATAGGGGAGGCCCCGTCAAGTTATTTTGGTTATTTTGGCGGATTCCCCGCCGGGGACAGAAAAGGGGCCATCCCCCGGGGAAGGGGGGCGGCCCGGTTTTGGCTTGGTGAACGTTTAGTCCTTAAAGGTGTGCTCCCGGTCCTGGCGGGGGTCCAGGATGGTGGGGTTGCCGTAGGCGGTGGCCTGCTCGTTGATGACCACCAGGAAGGTGGCGGGCCCGCCCATGGCCAGCTGGACGTGGGACATCCGGGGGTCGAAGTAGAGGCTGTCCCCCTCCTCCAGGATCAGCTCGTGGTCCCCCAGCAGCACCTTGACGGTGCCCTTGAGGACGTAGTTGAACTCCTGGCCGCTGTGGCAGAAATACTCCGGGGCCTCGTCGATGGGGTCGATGTTGACGATCATGGGCTCCATCTCCCGGCCCACGTAGTTGGTGGCCAGGGAGGAGAACCGGTAGCCGGGGTAACGCTCCACGTCCAGGCCGGCGCCCTTCTTCACCAGGGCGTAGGTCCGCATCTTAGGGGGCTTGCCGGTGAGGAGCAGGGTGGGGTCCACCTGGAAAAGGGCGGCGGCCCCGTAAAGCACCCCCACGGGGATGTCGTCCTTCCCCTCCTCGTACCGCTGGTAGTCCTCGATGCAGACCCCCAGCTGCATGGCGACGTCCTCCACGCCCATCTCCAGGACCTCCCGGAGCTCCTTGATCCGCTTGGCGATCTGTACCACCTGGTCATTCATAAAAAGCACTTCCTTTCCTGCTTTGCCGCTTTCTCTATCCTTTATAGTATAGCACAAGCCGGGGCGGATGAAAAGGGGCGTTTTCGGGGCAGAAATCTACGATAAGTTGATTTTTCGGTATGTTATACCTTGCGTTTGCCGCTTCGCCGGTGGATGGACAGGCCGGGCCGCCCCCTCACCCCATGATAAGCTGGAGCAGCACCCCCGCCCCGGCGCCGATGGCCCAGACCAGGGCGGTGATGAAGAGGTTCTCCTTGGGCCGGGGGTTGGCCCGGAACAGCACCATCAGCCCCACCCCCGAGGCCGCCGACAGCCCCGCCGCCAGGGAGCCGAAGCTCACCGTCCCCGCCAGGTAAAGGCGGGTGAGGAGCACCGAAGCGGCGCAGTTGGGGATGAGCCCCAGGAGGGCCGCCGCCAGGGGCTGGAGGAGGCTTTTGGAGAGGAGGAGGGTGGCAAGCCGTTCCTCCCCCAGGAGGCTGACCCCCAGGCCCAGAAGGAGGTTCACCCCCAGGACGAACAGGAAGATCCCCACGGTGTGGCGCAGGGCGGAGGAGAGGATGCCCCCCTCTTCGCAGCCGCAGTGCTCGCAGAGGTCGTGGATGCCCTCCCGGGGGACGGGGCGCCCCCGCCGGGCCCAGTCGATGGCGATACCCGCCAGGGCCCCCAAAGCCACCTTGAAGGCCAGGAGGGGCAGCAGGACCCCCGCCTTGTCCGGGGCCCCCAGCAGGAGGGGCACCGCCTCGTCCGAGGTGGAGAGGAACACCGCCGCCAGGGTCCCCAGTGTGATGACCCGCCCGGCGTAGAGGTTGGCCGCCGCCACCGAAAACCCGCACTGGGGGACGCAGCCCAGCAGCGCCCCGGTCACCGGCCCCAGCCGCCGGGCCCCGGCCAGGGCCTTCTCCATCCGCTCCCCGGAGGAATGCTCCAGCCACTCCATCAGCAGGTAAGCCCCAAAGAGGAAGGGGAGCATTTTCAGGGAATCTATCAAAGCGTCGAGAAACAGGTCAAAAAGCAGTTCCAAGGGATACCTCCGTTTATGGTGTAAAGATTCGTTGTTGTAATTATAGTCAAAGCCGGGGGGATGTCAAGGGCCGGCAGTCCGGTTTTTTTCCTCTCCCCCTTGATTCTTCCCCCGTTTTCCGGTACACTGGGAGGGAAACCTTGCAA
>CANOCD010000346.1 GCA_947564495.1 uncultured Angelakisella sp.
GGACGGGGAGTTTTTTGATCTTTACACGTTGGGAGGAGGGGAGACTGATGGCTGAAGAGACCCTGCTGGAGCGGCTGGACCGGCTCCACAAGGAAAACAAGCACAAGGCCATCCTGGGGGAGATCGCCGCCCTGCCCGGGGGAGAGCGGGAGACCTACGCCATCCAAAGCCGCAAGGCCCGGGCCCTGGGGAATCTGGGGGAATACCAGGAGGCGCTGGAGGTCCTGGAGCCCCTCCGGGGAGAGGGGGAGCAGGACTCCCTGTGGTGGTATCGCATGGCCCGGGCCCTGTTCGGCCTGGAGCGGTACCGGGAGGCCAAGCCCTATTTCGTCCGGGCCCTGGAGCTGGACCCAACCGACCGGGACGCCCGGTATTTCATCCCCCTTTGCGACACTATGAACAACAAGGGGCAGGACCAGACAGGGAAGGGGAACAAATACTGATGGGTGGGGTCCTCTCCCGGCCTATTGCGAGTGGCGGGGGATGGTGCTTGACTTATCCGGCAGTATCCTGTATCATAATAGTACCGGGCAGGAATGCCCGGCATGACAAGCGCCCTGCCGCTTCGAGAGCAGGTCATCTATGAGAGGTGCGCTGCGGCCTTAACGGCAGTCTTAATACGAGCCCTCCCGTTTCCCCCGGGAGGGCCCGTTTTTTGCCTCTTTTTACCCCCGCTTCATGGCGATGGCGTCCAGGCACTTTTCAACGATGTGCTCCGCTGTCAGCCCGTAGGCCCTGTACAGCTCCTCTCCTCGCCCGGACATCCCGAAGCGGTCCTCCACGCCCACCCGGAGCACCGGCACCGGGCGGGCGCCGGAGAGGGTCTCGCAGACGGCGGAGCCCAGGCCGCCGATGACGCTGTGGTCCTCGGCGGTGACGATGGCGCCGGTCTCCCCAGCGGCCTGGAGCAGCAGCTCCCGGTCGATGGGCTTGATGGTGTGCAGGTCCAGCACCCGGGCGGAGACTCCCCTGGCCTCCAGCAGGCGGGCGGCCTCCAGGGCGGGGGCGGCCAGGGAACCGGTGGCGGCAATGGTCACGTCTTTCCCCTGGCGGAGGGTCAGCCCCTTGCCCAGCCGGAACCCCTCCAGGCTTTCATGGATGACCGGCACGGGGTCACGGCCAAACCGGAGGTAGACCGGTCCCTCCAGGGCCGCCGCCGCCCGGACAGCGGCCTTGGCCTCCAGATCGTCGGCGGGGCAGACGACGGTCATGCCGGGGATGGCCCGCATCAGGGCGAAGTCCTCGATGCACTGGTGGGTCGCCCCGTCCTCCCCCACGGCGATGCCGCCATGAGTGGCCCCGATCTTGACATTGAGGCGGGGATACCCGATGGAATTGCGGACCTGTTCGTAGGCCCGCCCCGCCGCAAACATGGCGAAGGTGCTGGCAAAGGGGATGAGCCCGCAGCTGGCCAGACCGGCGGCGCAGCCCATCAGGTTGGCCTCGGCGATGCCGCAGTCCACGAATCGCCGGGGAAATTCCCGGGCAAACAGCGCCGTTTTGGTGGGGCCGGAAAGGTCGGCGTCCAGGACCACCACCCGCTCGTTTTCCTGTCCCAGGGCCAGCAGGGCCTCGCCGTAACTCTCCCGGGTCGCTTTGCTTTTGGTCATCTCCATCACGCCTCCCTCCCTGTGTTGGACAGCTCCGCCAGAGCGGCGGCGTATTCCTCGTCGCTGGGGGGCGTCCCGTGCCAGGACGCCTTGTTCTCCATAAAGGAGACCCCCTTGCCCTTCACGCTTCTTTGCAGGATCATGGAGGGCCTGCCGGTCACGGCCATGGCCCGGTCAAAGGCTTCCTCCAGGGAGGGGAAACTGTGGGCGTCGGCGTGGAACACCTCCCAGCCGAAGGCCCGGAATTTCTCGTCAATGGGGTAGGGGGAGTTGACCTGGTCCACCGGCCCGTCGATCTGCAAGCCGTTGTTGTCCACGATGACAGTGAGGTTGTCCAGGCCACGGTGGGCGGCCAGCATAGCGGCCTCCCAGACCTGGCCCTCCTGGAGCTCCCCGTCCCCCAGAATGGCAAAGACACGGTAGTCCCGCCCGGTGATCTTGCCGGCGATGGCCATGCCTGCCGCCGCCGAGACGCCCTGGCCCAGGGAGCCGGTGGTCATATCCACGCCGGGGATACGCTTCATGTCGGGGTGCCCCTGGAGGACGCTCCCCAGTTTGCGGAAGTTTTTCAGCTCCTCCCGGGGGAAGAAGCCCCTCTCGGCCAGGGCGGCGTAAAGGGCGGGGCTTGCGTGCCCCTTTGAGAGGACGAGGCGGTCCCGATCCTCCCGCCGGGGGTCGGCGGGGTCGACACGAAGCACCCGCTGGTACAGGTAAGCCAGGGTGTCACAGATGGAAAGGGAGCCCCCGATATGCCCGGAGCGGGCGCTGTGGACCTCCTCCAGCACGTCGATTCGCAGCTGCCGTGCCAGTTCCTCCAGCTTCTTTTGTTCTTTCTCTTGCATAATAAACCTCCTTGCTCGGTGGAGAGCCGCCGGCTCCAAGGTACCGGCGAACCTTTTCTCCTGCATCATTTTACAGGATTTCTTTTCGATAGCGGGGAAAAGAAAAGACAATCGTTTTCATGTCAATGATTTTTTTGGCGAAAGGCCGCCCCTTTGCCCGAAAAAGAAAAAACGGTGAAAAGGTTTGCTTAAAATCGAA
>CANOCD010000347.1 GCA_947564495.1 uncultured Angelakisella sp.
AGGGCTCCCTGGGCAGCCCCTACGCCATCTCCGACTACCGGGCCGTCAACCCGGAGTTCGGCTCCCTGGAGGACTTCCGCCGCCTGGTGGAGGAGATCCACGGCCTGGGGATGAAGTGCATCATCGACGTGGTGTACCACCACACCTCCCCCGATTCCCTCCTGGTCCGGGAGCACCCCGACTGGTTCTACCGCCGGGGGGACGGCTCCTTCGGCAACAAGGTGGGGGATTGGTCGGACATCATCGACCTGGACTACTCGAACCGTGGGCTTTGGGACTACCAGATCGAGACCCTTTGCTACTGGGCCGGGATGGTGGACGGCTTCCGGTGCGACGTGGCCTCCATGGTGCCCCTGGACTTCTGGCGGGAGGCCCGGGCCCGGGTGGAAAAGGTCCGCCCCGGCTGCCTCTGGCTGGCCGAGACGGTGGACCCCAACTTTGTCCGCACCCTTCGGGGAGCGGGCTTCGACTGCCTCTCCGACTGCCAGGTCTTTGAAGCCTTCGACCTCTCCTACGAGTACGAAGTCTACCCGGTCTTTCGGGACTACCTGGCCGGGCGGGTCCCCCTCTCCCGGTACGCCGAGGCCCTGGAGCAGCAGGAGGTCCTCTACCCCAAAAACTATGGCAAGCTCCGCTTTTTGGAAAACCACGACAAGCCCCGGGCCGCCTTCCTGATCCCCAACCGGGCCGCCCTGGAGAGCTGGACCGCCTTCCTCTTCTTCCAGAAGGGGACCACCCTCCTTTACGCCGGCCAGGAGGCGGGGTGTACCCATCTGCCCAGCCTCTTTGACCTGGACCCGGTGGACTGGTCCGGCCCCGACCTCTCCCCCCTCATTCGGCGGCTCTGCGCCCTGAAAAAGCACCCCCTCTTTGCCCAGGGCAGCTACCGGGTCAAGGCCCTGCCGGGGGAGGTCCTCTGCGCCTCCCTCCAGGGGGAGGACCGCCAGCTGGCGGGGGTGTTCCCCCTTCGGGGGGAGCCGGTCTGCATCCCGGCTTATATCCGGGACGGGGCCTATGAAAACCTCATCGACGGCGGGACAGTCCGGGTGGAGGAGGGCCTTCTCTCCTGCGGCGGGAAGCCGGCGATCTTTGAGGTCCCCCTGGATCGGCCCTGATCCTGGGCATGATATAGAAAAAGGAGGAATCCCATGGAGAACCAGAAGCCCCGCCGGGTCCATCTCATGGACGAACTGCGGGGGGTGCTCATCATCGGCATCTCCCTCTACCACCTGCTCTACGACCTGGCGGTGATCTTCCCGGTGGGCATCCCCTGGATGTTCTCGGACTGGATGAACGGCATCCGAAACGTCATGGCCGGGTCCCTCATCGTCATCTCCGGCGTCTCCTGCCACTACGCCAGGAGCAACCTCCGCCGGGGGCTGCGGACCTTCGGCCTGGGGCTGCTGCTGACGGCGGTGACCGGCCTGGTCATCCCCTCCCAGTTCATCCTTTTCGGCATCCTGCACTTTTTCGGCTCGATGATGATGCTTTACGCCCTGCTGGAGCCGCTGCTGGAGAAGATCCCCGCCCTGCCGGGGCTCATGGGGTCGGTCCTCCTCTTTCTCCTCACCTGGACCGTCTACTCCGGCTTTGTCCGGATCTTCGGCGTGACCGTCTACCTCCCCGGCTTTCTCTACAACAACCCCCTCACCTACCCTCTGGGCTTCGCCTGCGCCGGGGTCTCTTCGGCGGATTACTACCCCCTGATGCCTTGGGGATTCCTCTTCCTGGCGGGGAGCTTCTTCGGGCGGTGGGTCCGGGCCGGAAAGCTGCCGGAGTTCTGCTATCAAAGCCATCTGCCCCGGCTGGCCTGGATCGGCCGTCACACCATGGCCATCTACCTCATCCACCAGCCGGTGATCTACGGCGTGCTGACATTGATCTTCCACTGACACAGGAGGTTTTTATGGACTACAAGGAACGATTTCTGGAAATTTTCCGCCGGGAGGTGACCCGGGAGGGCTCCCAAAAGCTGCTGGACTGGTTGGAGGGCACCGACTTCTTCACCGCCCCGGCCAGCACCCGGTACCACTGTGCCTGCGCCTCCGGCCTGGTGATGCACAGCCTGAGCGTCTACGATGTGATGATGGAAAAGCACTTCACCGAGGGGGAGGACAACCGGGAGAGCTTCGCCCTCTGCGCCCTGCTTCACGACCTGTGCAAGGCCCAGTATTACAAGGTCTCCACCCGGAACGTGAAGAACGAGCAGACCGGCCAGTGGGAGAAGCAGCCCTACTACATGGTGGAGGACAGTTTCCCCTACGGTCACGGGGAAAAGAGCGTCTTTCTCATCGAGCGGTTCCTGCGGTTAAAGCCCGCCGAGGCCACCGCCATCCGCTGGCACATGGGGGGCTTTGACGACGCCGCCCGGGGCGGGTGCTTCGCCATCAGCCAAGCCTACGAGAAGTACCCCTTGGCGGTGAAGCTCCACCTGGCCGACCTGGAATCCACCTACCTGCGGGAAAAGGGCACATCCGCCACGAATAAATAGGAGGTTTTTTGTTATGCTGGAATACCGCTATGACACACAGCTGCTCATCGAGGGCGAGGAGCGGGACGAGGACGTCATCCACGACTACCTGCTGGAGAACATCCCTGGGGACTGCCTGCTGGTGGTGGGGGACGAGGAGCTCATCAAGCTCCA
>CANOCD010000348.1 GCA_947564495.1 uncultured Angelakisella sp.
GGGACTTCCGCCGCCGCCGGGACCAGCGCCTGGCCCGGGAGGAGGAGCGGGAGCGCCTGCGGGACCGGAGTGTCTAGGAACCTGCTTACATTCTTCAAGCAAACCCCGGAAAAAAATCCAGAATATAGAAAAGGAGCGGATTTCAATGGGCAAGTATTTCAGCGACGCGGTAGACAACGCCCTGGAGGCCATCTACTACAGCTACGACCGGGAGCGGGCGGCGGCGGCCGTCCAGCCCCTGGCCGACGCCGCCAACGCCGGAGACGGCGACGCGGCCTACATCCTGTCCCGGTGCACCTCCGGGCCCCTGTACAGCTGGGACTACCACCCCTTCCAGGCGGACGACGGCGTCACCGAGCAGCTGATCCGCCAGAGCATCGTGAAGGGCAGCGCCATGGGGGTGCTGGGATCCATGCGGTGCGGCATGTTCACCCCGGAGATGGAGGAGGCCATGAAGGCCCACTACCCCACCCTCAAGGACGCATGGAACGCCGTCCTGGAGAAGGCGGAAGCGGGCTGCCTCTTCGCCATGAACATGATCGGCAACACCTATTTCTGGCTGGATATCGTCCGCATCGAGGGCAAAGGCCCGGAGGACTTCCCCAGCAAGGAGGCCTTCGGCCAGTGGCTGCGGGAGAGCGAGCTGAAATGCGTCCCCTGGTTTGAGAAGGCCTTCCAGGGGGGCATGGGCTTTGCCGGCCGGAACCTGTACAACCTGTACAACGACGGGGACGACGGCGCCTTTGAGCCGGACAAGGCCAAAGCCCGGGCCCTCGCCCGGCTGGGGGCGGAGAAGGGCTACCCCGACTGGCAGGAGCGGTACGCGGCCCTGCTCAAAGAGGAGGAGGACCTGTCCCAGCGGGTCATCGACCTGTATTTCGCCGCCGCCAAGCAGGGCCAGCTCTCCAGCTGGTTCTATGTGGGGTACGCCTATGAGCTGGGGAAGATGGGGGAGAAGGACTGCCAGCGGGCGATGAAGTGCTACGAGCTGGGGCTCCAGGACCCGGACCAGGTGGGCTGCGCCAACCGCTCCGCCCGGCTGCTCTTCCTGGGCGAAGACGGCATCCCCCAGGACTACGCCCGGGCCGTCCAGCTCTTCCAGCGGGCCCACACCCTGGGGAGCAACTGGGGCAGCTCCATGCTGGGCCTGTGCTACCTCTTCGGCTACGGCTGCCAGAAGGACCCCCAGCTGGCCCTCCAGCTCCTCCAGGATGCCACCGGCTTCCTGGACATGAAAAACTACGGCCTGGGCGTCATCTACACCCAGGGCCTGGGGGTCCCGGAGAACATCAAAAAGGGAGTGGAGTACCTCCAGAAGGCCCCCGGCTACGCCCCCGCCCAGGAGGAGCTTTTGAAATACAAAAAGACCTTCTTCGGCAAGTGGGTGCGCCGGTAGCCGCCCCAAAAATATTTGAGCTGTCCAGGAGGAATGACCATGGAAATCAAAACGATCCGCGCGCTGTATTTCAGCCCCACCGGCGGGACCGAAAAAATTCTCCGCGCCGTGGCCGGGGCGCTGGGCCAAAGGCTGGGCCTGGAGCCGGAATACACCTCCTTCACCAAGCCCTCTGAGCGGGAAGCCGAATTCCACTTCGGGCCCCAGGACCTGCTGGTGATGGCTTCCCCGGTGTACGCCGGCCGCCTGCCCAACAAGCTGATGCCCGAGTACAAGGCCAAAATCTTCGGGGACCGCACCCCCGCCGTCCCTGTCTGCGTGTTCGGCAACCGGAATTACGACGAGGCCCTGCGGGAGCTGGTCCTCCTGCTGGAGGGCAACGGCTTCCAGCCCGCCGGGGGGGCGGCCTTCGCCGGACGCCACGCCTTTTCCAACCAGGTGGGCGGGGGCCGGCCCGACGGCGATGACCTGGCCCAGATGGAGGGCTTTGCCGCCAAAATCGCGGAGAAGCTGTCCGGAAGCGCCCTCCCCCCGCTGGAGATGGACCGGGGGGAGATCGGCCCCTACTACACCCCCCTGAAAACCGACAAAACCCCCGCAAAATTCCTCAAGGCCAAGCCCCTCACCGACTGGTCCAAGTGCTGCCAGTGCGGGGCCTGCGCCCGGGCCTGCCCCATGGGCAGCATCGACCCCAAAACTATGGAAGCGGTGGGGCTGTGCATCAAATGCCAGGCCTGCGTGCGCAAGTGCACCCGGCACGCTAAGTTTTTCGAAGACCCGGACTTTCTCTCCCACGTGGCCATGCTGGAGGAGAACTACACCCGCCGGGCGGAAAATTTCATTCTGGTATAAATATTAGAGGGCCCGCCGGAAAAGGCGGGCCCTCAGCTTGTGGAAAAATATGTTCTCGTCCTTTAAGGCTCTTTACCTTGAGCCGTTCGGGCTACGGAATCCCCCCGCCCCTCCGGGGCCCCCCTTTTGGCAAGGGGGGCTTTGGGTGCTCGAAGGCCCCGGTCTTCCTCCAGAGGCCCCCTTGCTAAAGGGGGCTGGCACCGCCGTAGGCGGTGACTGGGGGATTCTGTTTTAAAAAAGACTTCCTGTAAACGGAATCCCCCCGCCGCCAGAGAACGGCGCGCCGGGGTCGTCGCGCCCTACAAAAGCTGCGCAAGCCGCTGACTGGGGGATTCTTTTACTTCAACGTCTCGAACATTTTCAGGGAGATCAGCAGGGCCTGCTCAATGCT
>CANOCD010000349.1 GCA_947564495.1 uncultured Angelakisella sp.
GGGATCTCCATAAAAAAAGCGCCACCCAAACCGTTCGGATGGCGCTTTCAGCAGGCTTTGGGGTTTTCTCAGCCCTCGTGGATGGCGCCAGTGGGGCAGATACCGGCGCAGGTCCCGCAGTCGATGCAGGTGTCGGCGTTGATCTCGTAGTGGGCGTCGCCCTGAGAGATCGCGCTCACGGGGCACTCGCCCTCGCAGCTGCCGCAGCTGATGCACTCGTCGCTGATCACATATGCCATTTCAGATACACCTCCCTAATGTCTGGGCCCTCCGCCCAAGGGGACCTCGGGCCCTGTGCCTCTTATTGTAGCATAAACCTGGAAAAATGCAACTGGTTTTTTGCCTTGTTCAAGATTTTTCTTCCGCCTGGGCCTCTCTCCGGCCCCCGGGACGGCCCTCTCCCTTGCCGCCTTCCCCCCGGACCACCCGGACGTCGGCCTTGTTGAAGGCGGTGAGCACCCCTTCCCCGCTGGACTGGAGGGCAACCTTCAGCTGCCCGGTGAGGAGGCTTACCTCCTTGACCACCCCCCGGCCTTCGGGGGTGTTCACCACGGCCCCCACCCTGGGGGTGGTCCGCAGCAGCTCCTCGTAGGCGGGCTGTTCGTATTTCAGGCAGCACATGAGCCGCCCGCAGGTGCCGGAGATCTTGGTGGGGTTGAGGGACAGCCCCTGCTCCTTGGCCATTTTGATGGACACCGGCTGGAACTCCCCCAAAAAGGAGGAGCAGCAGAAGGGCCGCCCGCAGATGCCCAGGCCCCCCAGCATCTTGGCCTCGTCCCGGACCCCGATCTGCCGCAGCTCGATGCGGGTGCGGAACACCGAGGCCAGGTCCTTTACCAGCTCCCGGAAGTCCACCCGGCCGTCGGCGGTAAAGTAAAAGAGGATCTTGGAGTTGTCGAAGGCGTACTCCACTCCCACCAGCTTCATCTCCAGCCGGTTGGCGGCGATCTTCTCCTGGCAGACACGGTAGGCCCGCTTCTCCTTCTGGCGGTTCTCCTCGATCCGCCGCAGGTCCTCCTTGCCGGCGGGACGCACCACCTTCCGCAGGGGCTTGACCACGCTGTCGTCCTCCACCTCCCGGTTGGGGATGGCCACCGTGCCGAACTCCACCCCCCGGGCGGTCTCCACGATCACCTGGTCGCCTTTGGCGAAGGTCTTTCCGCAGGGGTCAAAGTAATAAATTTTTCCGACTTCCTTAAATCTTACACCGACTATTTCCGCCATGGGAACCTCCGTATCCTTTGGATTTTTCCGATCGATCAGTTCTTTTTTGCCAGCAGCGCCGTCACCAGGGGGAGATACCCGTTCTGGTCGTTCCGCTCCGCCGCCTTCAGCAGCCTCCGCCGCAGGGCCGCCCCCGCCACGGGGGTCAGGGCCTGCTCCTCCAGGAACTCCGGGAGCATCACCAGCCGCAGGGCGGCCTCCAGCAGCAGGCCGTACTCCTGCCGGGATTTGTTCCCCGTTTCAAAGGGAGCCCCCGCCGCCAGGATCGCCCAGGTGTCGTTCCGGGCCATGGCCCGGATCAGCTCCCGGGCCCCCCGGGCCCGCTTGGCCGTCTGGGGATGGGTGAGGACACGCTCCCCCTCCCCCGGGGAGCCGGCGGCCAGGAGGGCCGCTTCCCGGCACTCCTCCCGGGTCTTTTTGGGGAACCGCTCCTCCAGGAGCCGGGCGCAGGCATCCACCCCCGGGGGGCGCAGGGCCACGGTGGTCACCCGGGAGAGGATGGTGGGCAGCAGCCGGAACTTGTTGTCGCAGATGAGGATGAAGCAGGTGTCCTCCGGGGGCTCCTCCAGGACCTTCAGGAGGATGTTCTGGGAGTCCCGGGAGAGCCGCCCGGCGTCGGCAAGGATGATGACCTTGGCCCGGCCCTCGTGGGGGCCGATGTAGGCGCTGGCCCGGAGCTCCCGGACAAAGTCCACCTGCTTTTCGGCGGGGAGCTCCTCCACCAGGGTCACGTCCCGGTGGCTCCCCGCCAGGACCTTCTGGCAGGGGGTGCAGGTCCCGCACATCTCCCCCTCCTGGCGCTGGCAGAGGATCGACCCCGCCAGGGCAAGGGCCAGGGCGGTCCGCCCGCTCCCAGGCTCCCCCTCCAGGCAGAGGCTTTGGGGCAGGCGGCGCTCCCGGACCATCTCCCCCAGGGGGGACGGCAGGGGGGGCAGCTTCCGTTTCGTTTCCATCAGACCTTCTCGAACCGCTCCACGTTCATCACGAAGATGGTGGCGCCCCCCACGGTGACCTGCACCGGCATCCCGGCGTACATCCCCGCGCTGAAGGAGGCGGTGGAGGGGACCATCTTGGTGCGCTTGCGGGAATTGGCCGAGATGATCTGGATGACGTTATCCACCTTCTCGTCCTCCACCCCGATGAGGAGGGTGGTGTTCCCCGACATGAGGAACCCGCCGGTGGTGGCCAGGCGGGTCACCGAATACTGTTCCCGGGTCAGCTGCCGGGACACGTTGGAGCTATCGTCATTGGACACGATGGCCAGGATCATTTTCATGGTTAAGTCACTCCCTTTGCGGCTTTCCCCGGTCTCCCGGGGGATGCTGGTGGTCGTCTGCGGTGGTCTGTAGGTTATTATAACACATGGACAGGAAAAAGACCAGAATTTTTTGCGGGAGGTTTTCCAGGGC
>CANOCD010000350.1 GCA_947564495.1 uncultured Angelakisella sp.
CCTCTGGACTCCACCACCTTTTGGAAAAGGTGGACGAAAACTTTGCCTGTCTCGGTTTTTGGCTTGCGCTTTTCCCTACCCCATCTCACCGTTAGGAGGTTCCCTATGATCTTTCACACTTCCTCCCCGGAGGAGACCCAGGCCGCCGCCGCCGCCCTGGCCGCCCTCCTCCATCCCGGCGACCTCATCGCCTACCGGGGCCCCATGGGCGCCGGCAAAACCACCTTCACCGCCGGCCTGGCCCGTGCCCTGGGCAGCCCCGCCTGGGTCTCCAGCCCCACCTTCGCCCTGGTCCACCAGTACGACGGCCCCCTCCCCCTCTGCCATTTCGATATGTTCCGGGTCACCACCCTGGACGACCTCTACTCCACCGGCTTCTTCGACTACCTGGATTCCGGCGCCGTCCTGGCCGTGGAGTGGAGCGAAAACATCGAAGCCGCCCTCCCCGACCCCCACATCACCGTGGACATCGCCATAGAGGACGGCGACCAGCGCACCATTACCGTGACAGGAGATGATCGCTTCCTATGAGATACCTGGTTCTGGAGGGCTCCGCCACCGCCGCCTCCTGCGCCCTCCTGGAGGATCAAAAGGTCCTGGGGGAGTTCTACGTCAACATCCCCCAGACCCACAGCCAGACCCTCCTCCCCATGGCCCAAAACCTGCTGGCCACCTGCGGAACGGTCCCGGCAGACCTGGATTTTTTCGCCGTCACCCGGGGCCCCGGCTCCTTCACCGGCCTCCGCATCGCCATCGCCGCCGCCAAGGGTCTGGCCATGGCGGCAGAAAAGCCCTGCGTGGGCGTCTCCACCCTGGAGGGCCTGGCCTGGAACCTCTCCGGCTTCGAGGGCACCGCCGCCGCCGTCATGGACGCCCGGTGCGGCCAGGTCTACGCCGGCCTCTTCTACCTCTGTGAGGGGCGGGTCGCCCGGGCGGGGGAGGACCGCGCCCTCTCCATCCAGGAGCTGGGGGAAAAGCTGGACCGGATAAAAAAACCGGTTTTCCTGGTTGGCGACGGGGCGGAATTGTGTTATAATAGGTTGTCAGAGACCGGGGCCTTTGGGGACAGCCTCCGCCTGGCCCCGCCCCATCTGCGGTATCAGCGGGCGGCGGCGGTGGGAGCGGCGGCCCTGGCCGCCTGGGGGCGAAACGAGGGGATGGACCCCGGGGAGCTGGTCCCCGCCTACCTCCGCCTGCCCCAGGCGGAGCGGGAACTCCTGGCCCGAAAGGGGAAGTGACCCGATGCCCAAGCTGGTGCGAAACGCCGCCCTTTTCTTCCTGGCCCTCTCCGCCGGGCACGCCCTCCTCTTTTCCCAGACAGGATGGAGCCCCCTCCTCCCCCTGGCCGTCACCTTCGGCACCGCCGCCTATCACCTGGGGGTCCGGCTGCTGACAGGCAAAGCCTTCGACCGGTGGATGAACAACCGGGCCGACCTCACCCGCCGGTGGTATCAGCCCCGGCCCTGGGAGGACAAGCTCTACCGCCTCCTCCGGGTGAAAAGCTGGAAGGACCGGATGCCCACCTTCTACCCCGACGAGTTCTCTCCCGAAAAGCATGGCTGGGAGGAGATCGCCCAGGTGATGTGCCAATCCGAGCTGGTCCACGAGACCAACATCGTCACGAGTTTTCTCCCCCTCCTGGCCGCCATCCCCCTGGGGGCCTTCTGGGTGTTCTTTGTCACCTCCCTGGCGGGGGCGGTCTTTGATCTGTCCCTGGCCATCCTCCAGCGGTACAACCGCCCCCGGGTGGTCCGCCTGGCCGCAAGACAACGCCGTATGGCGGCAAGAAAGGAGCCGGTCTGATTGAACATCGCCCTGGACCCCGCCACTATGAAGATGCTCCTGGGGCTGCCCTGGTTTTCCAACTGCGGTCAGCCCTGCCAGCTCCCCGGCACCCTGGCGGTGAAGAATCCCAAGGAGGCCATGAAAGGCATCTCCTCCACCCGGTGGGAAAACCTCTTTCTGGACCGCCGGGGGGATTTCACCACCGCCCTCTGCCTGCTGTCCATCCATTCCCAGGAAAAACCGGACCGCCAGTGGAACCCCCTGGCCCAGGAGTTCAAGGAAAAATACCTCCCCGCCCTGGAGCCCCTGTGGCAAAAAGCCCTGGAGCCCCTGGGCCTCTGGGATAAACCGGTCCTGGACGACCTGCGCTTCGTCCTCCTGGGCATCGCCGTCATCGACGCCTACAAGGAGATCATAGAGACGCCGGAGTTCTTCCGCCAGCTCCTGACCCTCTACCAAACCGGCCACCTGCCCTGCGGCTGGAAGGGGAAGAAGGAGAAGGGGTGCTTTTTGGTCTACTAACCCCTTCCCCACGATGGATGACCGGAAAGGAGCCAAAGAAAATGTCTGAAACTTCCCGCTTCATCCTAGCCCTGCGCTCCAAAGGCTGGAGCGATACCGAAATTGCCAACTTTATCCTCTGGGTCGAAACGGGGGAAGAGCAGTACCGCCCCAAAGAGGAGAAAAACAACAACGCTTGACAGAAACGATGCCACCCCACCAACCCCGGCCCGCAGGCCATTTATTCCGCCGGAGGCACCAAAAACGGTCCCATCCCCCCGCCGCTCGGCGGCGGCCCCGCAGGCGAAGCCGGAGGGGGTATTCCCCCCGCAGGGGAACTTCCTA
>CANOCD010000351.1 GCA_947564495.1 uncultured Angelakisella sp.
CGGAAAGAAGGTCCGCCGGAAGGGCAACGTCGTTTAGCCATCAACCACAGACAGGCCCTAGGATGGCAGCCCAATGAGCGCACGCCCAAAGGGTCACGGCCTAACGAAACAAACAGCGTTGGCAATCAGGAGCACAGCCTGGCACGTTCCGGATTCGGCCCCAGCCGGGGCCTGTCCGGAAGGGCAGCGACTGCAAGCCGAAAGCGAGGGGCGCTCCTGCGGCTGGGTGTCGGTCAGTCTCGTTACCGGCCGTGCTTGTCACTTCGCTTTTACCATGTAAAGGTGGTTAGCTTTGCACACTTACTTGGCCTTATTTCCTTTATACACGGCCTGTGTCAAGGTCTTTCCCTTGTCAGTTTATGGCCTGTGCAAACGGTCATCGCCTAGGAGCATTTCGCCCGTTGCGGCGGGCGACCAAAGGCGTTGCCTCTGGACTCCGTGCCCTAACGGGACTACGTCCCTTCAGGCACGTGGGCTGCGCCCAGTCCTTTGAAAAGGGCGGCCCTAAACTTTGCCTGTCTCGATTTTTACCGCCTGCTTATTCCATCCCCCCGCAAAACGTGGTACAATATCCCCAGGAGGCGATAAAATGCCGAACATCCAGCTGCCCCATGACCATGGCGCCCACCCCAAGGGCCTCATCGAAAATGCCCCCTCCCCGGAGGAGTTCGCCCAGCTCTCCCTGCTGCTCCGCCAGCTGGGAGACGCCAGCCGCCTGCGCCTCTTCTGGATTCTCTGCCACTGCGAGGAGTGCGTCATCAACCTTTCCGCTATGATGGGGATGAGCAGCCCCGCCGTCTCCCATCACCTGAAGCAGCTCCGGACCAGCGGCCTCATCACCAGCCGCCGGGAGGGGAAAGAGGTTTACTACCGGGCCCGGAACAGCGAGCGGGCACAGCTCCTCCATCGCTTCATCGAACAACTCATCCAGCATATCTGCCCCGGGGTGGCCGAGCCCCTGGGGGAGGGGGAGGAGGCGTCCCATGACCTGTGATGCCTGCGGCGCCCTGGTCCTCTCCGGCGGGAAGGGCAGCCGGATGGGCGGGGTGGAGAAGGCCCTCCTCCTCCTGGACGGGGAGACCATCCTCCACCGCCTGGAGCGGGAGCTGGCCCCCTTTTCGGAAAAGCTCCTCTCCACCAACGACCCAGCCCTGGCCCGGGGGACCTCCTTCCTGCCGGTGGCGGATCGCCGGAAAGGATGCGGCCCCCTGGAGGGCATCGCCGCCGCCCTTTCGGCGGCCCAAAGCCCCGCCCTCCTGGTCCTCCCCTGTGATATGCCCGGATACACCGCCGCCCTGGGGGAATGGCTCCTGGCCCAGGGCCGGGAGGACTGGCCCGCCTGGGTCTGCAAGGCGGCGGACGGCCTCCATCCCCTCTGCGGGGTCTACCGCAAGGCCGTCCTGCCCTGCCTGGACCGGTGCCTGGAGGAGGGGGTCTTTCAGGTCCGCCGGGCCCTGGAGCGGGCGGGGGGCCGTGTCCTGAACACGGCGGGCTCCCCCTTCCCGCCGGAGGTGTTCGCCAACATCAACACCCCGGAGGAGCTGGAGCGGGTCAGCCGGGGGCTTTCTAAATAAGACAAAAAAGGCCGGTCCCCAAGGAGAGGGGGCCGGTCGTTTTTCATCCTATTCTTCGCCGGGGAAGAGGAAGCGGAAGTATTCCTCGTAGGTCTCCCGGACGTACTCCAGGTGTTCCTTCATGTAGAAGTAGGCGTACTCCCCCTTCCGGCCCCGGATGGCGTCGCAGATCTTCTGGTGCTGGCTGATGAAGTCGGCGCTGATGGACCCCTGGCGGGCGGGGGGGATGAGGCCGGAGACGGGGTAGGCTTCCACCTTGAGCAGCTGGTCGAACCAGTCCAGGAGGATGGGGTTGTGGAGGGTGGCGATGAGGGTGCGGTGGAAGGCGTCCTCGGGGAGGGTGGTGTAGACGCAGGAGGCCAGGTCCTCCAATTCCTCCCGGGCGGCGGACTCGGCGGCCTTTCTGGCGATGGCGGGCTCCAGGAGGATACGGGCGTCGGTGGAATCCAGGAATCCCCGGCGGTACTCCCGCATGGCGGTGAGCTCCGGGATGAGCTGGGTGTGGTCGATGAGGATGAAGCTGCCCTTGCCCTTCCGGGTCTCGATGAGCCCGGCCTCGCTGAGGAGCCGCAGGGCCTCCCGGACGGTGATCCGGCTGACCCCCATCATCTCCATGAGCTCCTTTTCGCTGGGGAGCATATCCCCCTTTTGGTAGACCCCCTGGGCGATCATCCCTTTGATGCGCTCCAGCACCTGCTCGTACAGTTTCTTGCCGGAGGTGAGTTTGTAGCGTTTTTCCATCTGGCTGTTCTTTCCCTTCTAGGCTGGTGGTTATAGTATGATTATAGCACACGGGGGAAAGGGGACGCAAGAGTGGATGGCGGGCGGGACGGCCCGAAAGGCGGTCCCCACGCCAACCGGTCCTGGAGGAGCCTACTCCCCGGCCCGCAGGCCGTATATTCCGCCGGAGGCACCAAAGCCGTCTCCAACCCCGCCGCCGCAGCGGCATAGCCCGAAGGGCTCGATTTCCTCCGCAGAGGAAATCTCCTTATAAGGCCAACGGAAGGAGGCCGCCAACGCCCGGACGGCGCCAAGTGGAAGCACCCAGCCAGGGC
>CANOCD010000352.1 GCA_947564495.1 uncultured Angelakisella sp.
GGAAATAAAGAAAAATAAATAAAATTTTGAGTTTTTTCCCATTTTTTGTGGTATAATAGCTGTAAGTGGAAAAATCAGCCAGCTATACCATTCCGGCTCAGGCTATGATATAATGGTGACAAGTTTCCTCCGCCGCCCCCGAAACGGGCCTTTGCGGCGGATCACGGATAGAAAGGGGGGAGTCAAAATGCCCATCGGACACGTGGTCTTTGACCTGGACGGGACCCTCATCGACACCGAGGCGGCCTTTCAGCTGGCTCTCCAGGAGACGATGGAAGAATTTTTGGGGCACTCCAACAGTTTGGCGGAGCTCCACTACACCTTCGGGATGCCCACCGAGACCACCCTGCGGGTCCTGGGCTTCCCCGACGTGGCGGCGGCCCACCAGGTCTGGGAACGAAAGTGCATGGAGAAGCTGGGCAAGGTCCGCCTCTACGACGGCATCCCCCAGCTGCTGGACGCCCTCCTCCTCCGGGGATATATCCTGGGCATCGTCTCCTCCCAGTCCCGAAAGGAGTACGAGCTGGTCTTTCTCCCCCTGGGCTTGGGGGACTGCTTCGGGACCACCGTCCTCCTGGAGGACACCGAAAAGCACAAGCCCGACCCGGAGCCCCTCTACCATTATATGCAGGTCACCGGCGCCAAACCGGAGGAGATCCTCTTTGTGGGGGACAGTTCCGGGGACATGATCTGCGCCAGGGACGCGGGGGTGGTGGGCGCCCTGGCCTGTTGGGGGCGGTATCCCGCCCAGATCGACACCCACTACAAGGCCGACCGCCCCGGCCAGCTCCTGGACCTGCTGTTCCAGCTGGAGGCTGCCGAACGGCTCTAGCCTGTCAACGCAAGATGAACAAAGGGGGCTCCAAGCCCCCCGTTTTTCTGCCTTAGAACCGCTTCTCATTAAGGAGAGGCGGCTCCTTTGCTGTTCCGATCAGGAAGTGACCTCCGCTCCGGTGTAGTAGTGCTCCAATATGGCGGCGTGATCCCAGCCGGCGTTGGCCAGGCGTTTGGCCCCCACCTGGCTCATCCCCACCCCGTGGCCGTAGCCCCGGGTGGTGAAGTCAAAGGCTTCCGCCCCGGGGTCATACCGGACCTCAAAGGCGGTGGACCGCAGGCCCAGGATGTTCTCCCGGATCTTCCGGCCGGTGGTGGTCACGCTCCCCCCCACCAGCACCTCCTCCACATAGAGGCCGGTGTCGTCGCAGTAGGAGAGGATCTCCAGCCAGTCGTCGGGGGAAACGCCGTCCAGCTTCACCCCCAGGGCGCTTTCCAGCTTGGACTTCACCGTGGCCTGGGGGATGGAAGTGGTTTTCAGGAAAGTGGATTCCTCCTCGTCCACGTCGCTGTCCACCGGGGTAAGATACGGGAGGGACCGGCCCCAGACGCTTTGGGAGGAGGCGGTCCACCCGGCGCTCATGGCGCAGTAGGAGGCCAGGATGGTCTGGCCGTTGTAGGTGACCTGCTCCCCCGCCACCTCTTTGACCAGCTTGGTCACCTTGGAGGAAGCCTCCCGGAGGCCCACCGTCGGGGCGCTGCCGGTGGCGTTGTGGTAGCGGACAAAGGTGTAGGCCGCCACCGCCTGGGCCTTGATGGCCTCGTCTGGGTAAGTAGAGCCCATCTCGTTCTGGACGATCTGGGCCACGATGGAGACGGCGCTGCCGCTCACCGTCCGCCCCCCGGACTGGACCCGGAGGTCCTGCCAACCGGAGACGTCGGTGTCATCGGGGTCGTCCTCCCCGCCGGTCTCCTCCGGCTCGGGGTCCGGCTGGGAGCTTTGGGGGGGTGGCGTGGTGGAGGAGGCAGGCCGGGAAGGTCCGGGCTTGGGCGCCGTGGAGGAAGGGGGTTCCTCCTCGGGGTCCTCATCCTCCTCGGGCTCCGGTTCCGGCGGAGGCTGGGAGGAGCTGGCCGGGGTGCTGGAGCTGGAGGATTGTGCGGGGCTGGAGCTCACCGGTGAACTGGAGGAAGGCGGCGGGGCGGAAGAACTGTTCTGGGAGGAGGAAACCGGGGGCGTCGTCTGGGAGGAGGAGGGCAGCTCGGTGAAGGAGGGGGTATCCTCCCGATCCGGGTCCGGTTCCTCCGGCGTGGAGGGCGGGGGTTCCTCCTCGTGTCCCCCCTGGTGGGAGGAAAGGACGGCCCCTCCCCCGGCGGCCAGGGGCGGAAGGCTCTCCGGGGCCTGCCCCGGGATAAACGCCTGGGCCTCGCAGCCCCCCAGGGCCAGGGCCCCTGCCAGCAGGGCGGCTAGGAGGGCGTGGTGGTTTTTGGGGCGGGTCATGGGCCGGCCCTCCTTTCCGGGGGAAAATCGTCGAAGTGTGTTTAGTATAGCATATGGCTGGGGAAAAAGCTAGTCCCTTTTTTGAAGTTGCGGGCGGGGGTGCCGGGGGGAGGTTTGGCTGTTCCGGATTCGGGCCCCTGGCGGGGCCCTGTCCGGAAGGATAGGGGGTGCTGGGCGCCGGTTCGCTCCTGCGGCCGGGTGTCGGTACAGGCTCGTTACCGGCCGCTTGCTGTCACTTCGCTTATAGCTTTGTATAGAGGGAAAACCAGCCCGTTGTTCACCAATGTCATTAAGTTAAGTTCCAAGTACCTTCAATTGGTTCCGTGTAGACTGATTTCCCCCAAACCT
>CANOCD010000353.1 GCA_947564495.1 uncultured Angelakisella sp.
AGACCTGGGCCACGATGGACAGCCCCAGCCCGGAACCGCTGTACACCCCGTTGCCGCCCCGATAGAACTTTTCCCAGATCTTTGGCAGCTCCTCCTCCGGGATGGGCCTGCCTTGGTTGAAAAGGGAGAAGTTCAGGACCCCATCCTGAAGCCTCGATTCCAGCCGAAGGAGACCGCCGGGGGTCACATTTTTTCTGGCGTTGAGGATGAGATTTTCCAGGACCTGTTCCATCCGCCGCCGGTCCGCCCGGACAAAGACCTTCCCCTCCGGCAGCGTATATTGCAGCTGAAAACCGGTGTCAGGGCCGTCCACCAAAAGCCGCCCGGCTGCTGTTTCCACCAGCTCCACAAAGTCAAACCGGGCAAGGTCCAGCACGGCGGCCCCGCTTTCCAGGGCCGACAGATCCAGCAGGGTCACAATGAGAGCGTTCATCCGCTCTGCTTCGGAAAGGATGACCTGGGTGTACTGCTGCTTTTTGGCTTCATCCGGCTCATCCTGCAAGCCCTCGGCATAGGCCCGGATGATGCCCAAGGGGGTCTTCATCTCGTGGGAAAGGCTGTCCACCAGCTCCTTGCGCTGGGCCAGGAGAAGCCGCTCCCTTTCCACGTCCTGTTCCAGCCGGGCGTTGGCGTCCTCCAGCCGGGCCAGGGCCTGCCGGAGATCCTCCGCCATGGCGTTGAGGCTGACGGAAAGCTCCCCGAACTCATCCGGGGAGGAGACTTCGCAGGGGGCCGAAAAATCCAGCTTTGCCATCCGTTTGGCGGAGGCGCTCAGCCGGGCCACCGGCTTTGTGATGAACCGGTCCATGAACAGGTCGATGCCCAAGACCAGGAGCAGGACAAACCCCAGCCAGAGGAGAAAGGAGGCGTCCTCGCTTACAGGCAGGCGGGTGGAGAGGGTATAGGAGAGGACCAGGGCGATACCCGCAATTTTCGAGAGCATCAAAATTTTCTTCCGCACCGTGCGGAGGGAAAACAGCTCCTTCATTCCGCCACCTCGAATTTGTAGCCGGAGCGGATCAGTGTGACGATATGCCGGCCCTCCTCCCCCAGCTTTTGCCGCAGGGTCTTGATATGGGTGTCCACGGTGCGGGTGGTCCCTTCAAAGTCGTAGCCCCAAATACGGTTTAAGAGCTGATCCCGGCTGAACACCTGACCGGGATTGGCCATGAAGAAGGCCAGCAGCTCATACTCCTTGTGGGTCAGGGTGATCTCCTGGCCGTCCAGCCAGACCTTGCGGGCTCCCGGCTGGAGGGTGATCTTTCCGGCGCTGACCGCTCCGGCAGAGGCGGGGGAGGCACGGCGCAGGAGGGCGTTCACCTTGGCCAGCAGCACCCTGGGGCTAAAGGGCTTGGTCACATAGTCGTCGGCGCCGTAGTCGTAGCCCCGGAGCTTGTCCTCCTCCCCGCCCTTGGCGGTCACCATGATGATGGGCATATTCCCCATTTCCCGGGCCAGCTTGCAGACCGAAAAGCCATCCAGACAGGGCATCATCACATCCAGGATCATCAGGTCCATGGGGGTGTTTTTTAGGATCATCAGGGCGTCAACGCCGTCACCGGCGGTAAAGCAGGCGTGCCCGCCCTTTCTCATATAGTCCACGATAATGTCCCGCATCGCCTTTTCGTCCTCCACGATCAGGATGTTGGCCATAGCTCTACCACCTCTCCCTGCCGGATGATCGTTTCTCCCTCCGATTATACGGGATGCAGAGGGAAAACACAAGGGCCTCTTTTAGGAAACCTGATGCCTTGCAAAGATCCCCCGGGAGAGGGCGCATCCCCCCAGGAGCAGGACCGCCGCCACGGGCACCGCCCAAATGGCATACAGCACCCCAACCCCCATCTGCTCCACCGACATGAGGGAGACGAACTGGGCGTGATAGGCGGGGAAAAGTCCCGCCAGCCGGAACAGGGGGCTGGCCTCGGAGACCGGGAGCAGCACCGGCAGGCCGTAGATCACGGCGGAGGCTGCCAGGGCCACCATGGGATTTTTACAGGCGGCGGAAAGGACCAGAGTGATCCCTGCCACCCCCAGCGAGCCGGTAAAGGCCAAAAGCACCTGGTAGGCCAGCATCGTCCCGCAGGTGATGTTAAAGGGGATGCCCCCCTCGATATAGGTGAGCTGGGCGAACAGGATGCTGCAATCCAGCCCTTCGGCGCCATAAAAGGCAAAGGCCATAGCAAAATTGAGGGCCAGCACCGCCGTCGTGGCAAGCAGAGCGGCCAGGACCACGGCGGCCACCTTGGCCCCGGCGCACTTGGTCCTGCCGTACCGGGCGGAGAGAAGGATCTGATCCACCCCGCCGTACTCCCCGCAAAAGACCGGGGCGGTCATCACCATGAGGAAAAGAGAGAGGAACATCAGGGTCTTTACCAGGTTTTGGCTGGTGCCCAGCCACCCGTCCACATAGCCGATGGTGACCTCCCCCTCCCCGAACACATCGGCGACGGCGTGGCCATTCCAGCCGCCGTACCGGTCGGCAAACAGGGCGGAGACGGCGGACTGGGTGGCGTTGTGGTAGATGTACAGGGCGTTGATCTCATCCTCCCCGGTTTTGGGGACCAGGTCGGCCAGCATCCGCTGGACCTTCTGGTCGGTGAGGACCCCGGCGTACC
>CANOCD010000354.1 GCA_947564495.1 uncultured Angelakisella sp.
CGTCCTTGAATACCGAGTCCTTGACGTGGGTGTTCTTCACATACTGCCCGATGTTCCGGAAGGTGAACTCCGGGGTCTCGCCGAAGAAGCGGTAGGGGTGGTGGATGTCCCACAGCACCCCGGCGGATTCCGGGTCGGTGTCGGCCATGAACTCCCGCATCACCCGGGAGTCGGCCAGGGCCCCGTTGGTCTCGGCCAGGAGGCAGACCCCCTTGGCCTTGGCGTGGCCGCAGAGGTCCAGGTAGAGCTCCCGGGCCTGGGCCAGGTCCACCGGCTCGGGGCCGGGCCGGGGGGAGATCATCACCCGGATGTAGGGGACCCCCAATTTTTGGGCCATGTCGATGTAGTCCAAAATTTCCTGCCGCCCTGCCTGGGGGCTGTCGGGCATCCCCAGGGTGGCCCCGCTGGTCAGCTGGGTCAGGGCGATGCCCGCGCCGGAAAGCTGCTTCAGGGTGGCCTCCCGGTTCTGGTCGTCAAAGATCCGCACCCGGGGGGCGTACATCTCGTTTTCGATGCCCCGAATTTCGATGCCGTCGATCCCCAGGTCCTTGGCGGCGATGAAGATCTCCTTCCAGGGCCAGTTGGGGCAGCCCAGGGTGGAAAATGCCAGTTTCATTTGTATCCGTCCATTCTCCGGTGATGCTTGGGGGATGCTCCCGGCCCTCACCGGCGGGGCGGGAACTATGGCGGAAGGGGACAGGGCCCCTTTAAGGTGCAGAGGGAACGCTGCTTTCCGGTTCTGTGCGGATGGTGAGCTTCACCTTGTACCCCGGCGTCACCTTGGAGCCGGGAGGGGTGTCGCAGACCACCGTCCCCACCGGGATGCTGAGGCTGGAGTCCTCCCGAATGTCGTCGTCCCAGGTGATGCCCAGACTGCTGAGCATCGACTGGGCCGCCGAGAGGGTGCAGCCCTCCACCCGGGGCATGATGACGAACTGGGGCCCCTGGCTGATGGTGAGGATCACCTGGCCGTCGGCGGGGTATTCGCTCCCCGGCGTCACCGACTGGCTGAGGACCACCCCCTTGGGGATCTCCTCGTCGAAGGTCTCCTCGGTCTGGAAGGTGAGCCCCGGGTACTCCTCCAGCCGCTGTTGGAGCATGGGCCAGTATTCCCCGGCAAAGTTTTCCATCACCGGGGCGGGCTCCGACGGCTCCTCGGGCAGGGAGGACTCCTCCTCCGGCGGCCTTGCCGACAGCCACCCGGCCCCCAGCACCATGTTCAGGATGAGGCTGGCCCCCAGGCCCAGGGCCAGGAGATGCCTCCCGTCTGCAAGGGAGGGCTTCTTCTGTTCCTTGGGCTCCGGACGGGCCGGCGGCTCGGGCCGGAACACGGTGGTGTTGGAGCCGGTCTCCTCCAGGAGGGCGGCGGTAAAGAGGTCGATGGAGGGGTGGCGGTCCTTCCGGTCCAGCTCCATAGCCTTGGCCACCGCCGCCGAAACGTACTCCGGGATCTCCGGGCGGAGGACCGACAGGGGGGGGAGGCTGTCCGCCCTGGCCCGCTGGGTGGCGGGCAGGGGGTCGGAACCGGCGATGGCCCGGTAGAGGATGGCCCCCAGGGCGTAGATGTCGCTCCACTCCCCCTGCCACTGGTTCCGGGCGTACTGCTCCGGGGCGCTGTAGCCGTCGTAGAGCTGGGGGGAAAGCCCCTTGCCCACGGTGCGGAGCTCCGGCAGGGCAAAGCCGATGAGGCGTAAAGTGCCCTTGCGGTCCACCACGATGTTCTCCGGGGAGATGCCGTAGTGGATGATGCCCCGGTTGTGGAGGGTGGAGACCAGGGAGAGGAGGGGCATGAACAGGCTTTTGGCCTGGCCCCAGTCCAGGGGGCCCTGGTCCTCCAGGTACTGCTCCAGGGTGGTGTAGACGATGTAAGGGGAGACACAGACAGCGGTGTTGTTGACGGTGAGGAGCTCCCGGAACTTCATCAGTCCCTTGTTGTCGATGGAGCCCACGTTTTTCCACCGCTCCTTGATGTCGGAAAGCAGCGTTTTATATTGAGCCTGGTTTTCCCCCGCGGCGGCGATGGTCACCCCGTCCCCGCTCCTGTCTGCATAGGCCCGGGGCATAAATTCCTCCAGGTAGACCCGGCGCCCCCGGGTGGTGTCCAAGCCAATATAAACGATGGTAAGGTCGTTTTGGGAGCGGACCTCCCCCACCAGGTACTTCTCCTCCAGGATGGTACCGGCGGGCAGGGTGCCCCGTGGATTGCCGATGGAGTTGTCGTGAGAGCAGAGGGGACACACCTCCCCGTCCCCCTCCATAGGGGACAGGCATCCCATACAGTATCGCTTTTTTGTGTCCAAAAGCCTCACTCCGTTTCGTCAGATTCAGGCGGTGGCTTCATTGTCCTCCAGCCCCAGCTGTTCCACGGCCCACTCCCGCAGGCGGAACTTCTGGATCTTGCCGCTGGCGGTCATAGGAAAGGCGTCCAGAAAGGCCACGTACTTGGGCACCTTGTGCCGGGCCATATGGGAGCGCACCTGGTCCTTCAGCTCCTCCTCGGTCATGGTGCAGCCCTCTTTGAGGACCACGCAGGCCATGACCTCCTCGCCGTACCGTTTGCTGGGCACGCCGATGACCTGGACGTCCTGGACCTCCGGGAGGGTGTAGAGGA
>CANOCD010000355.1 GCA_947564495.1 uncultured Angelakisella sp.
GCCGAAGGGCTCGATCTCGGTGGGGTGGTTGTGGGTCTCGTTCTTGAACATGAGGAGCCAGTCCTCCTCCACGCCGTCCACGTCCACGGGGATACGGACCGAGCAGGCGTTGATCTCCTCCGACTCGTCCAGATTTTGGAGCAGGCCGGTCTTTTTCAGGTACTTGGCCCCCATGGTGGCAAGGTCCATGAGGCAGACCGGCTTCTGGCGGCCGCCGTAGACCTCCTTCCGCATGGCAAGGTAGTTCTCGTAGCTGGCCCGCACCGCCTCGTCCTCGATCTCCACCTGGTCCAGGATGGTTCCGAAGGTGGTGTGGCGGCAGTGGTCGCTCCAGTAGGTGTCGATCATCCGGATCTCGGTGAGGGTGGGGTCCCGCTTTTCCTCCCGGCGGAAGTAATCCTGGCAGAAGGCGATGTCGTCCAGGTCCATGGCAAGGCCGTACCGCTTCACAAAGGCGGCAAGGCCATCCCGGTCCAGGTCCAGAAAGCCGTCCAGGTCAGGCACCCGGTCGGGGTGCTCCACCTCCAGGGCCAGGGTAGCAGCGGGCTCCAGGCTGGCCTCCCGGCATTCCACCGGGTTGATGACGTACTTCTTCACCGCCGCCAGCTCGTCCCCGGTGAGTTCCCCGTCCAGGACATAAATTTTGGCGGTCTTTACCGCGGGCCGCTCCCCCTGGGAGACGATCTGGATGCACTGGGCGCAGGAATCGGCCCGCTGGTCGAACTGGCCGGGGAGGGGCTCCACCCCAAAGACGTACTTCCCCTCCGGGAGGTCCTCCCGGCAGTCATCCACCTGGGGCTCGGAAAAAACGGTAGAGCGGCAGGCGTCAAAGAGGGCCTGGTCGATGCCCTCCACGTCGTAGCGGTTCAGAAGGCGCAGCCCGGTGATGCCGGAAAGCCCCAGGAGGGACCCCAGGTCCCGGAGCAGCCGGGCGCTCTCCTCGGCGTAGGCGGGCTTTTTCTCCACATAGATGCGAAAGATAGCCATATCGTGTTCGTCCTCCCTTACAGCGTGTCAGTCTCGTCCAGGGTGTTTAGGATGACCAGTTCCTCCCAGTCGGGAGCCAAGCCCCGGTCCTCCATAAAGGCGGTAAAGCCGGTCTCCCCGGCGTCGGTCCAAACGGCGTCGCACTCCTCGCAGACACAGAGGACCTCCCCGGTCTGCCGGAGGACGGCCCGGCGGAGGGGGCCCTCCCCGCAGTCGGGGCAGGGCTTTTTGGGGGGCAGGGCGGCCAGGGCCCGTTTTCCGATGTCCCCCCGCCGCTGGACCCCTTCCCAGCGGACGGGACGGGCGGCTTCGTAGGCCCCCCGGATGGCGTCGGCCAACGTTTCCCCAGTGGCGGTGACGCCCAGGACCCGGCCCCCGGCGGTGACGAAGCCGCCGTCCTCCCCGGGGGCGGTGCCGGCGTGGTAGACCTGGGCCCCGGCCAGCTGGCCGTTTTCATCCAGGCCGGAGATGGCCTTGCCCTTCTCGTAGCCGCCGGGGTAGCCGCCGCTGGCCAGGACCAGACAGCAGGCGCAGCCGGGGCGGACCCCCATCTCCACGTTTTTCAGATTCCCGGCGGCGGTGGCGATCATGATCTCCAACAGGTCCCCGGAGAGGAGGGGCAGGACCACCTGGGTCTCCGGGTCGCCGAAGCGGCAGTTGTACTCGATGACCTTGGGGCCCTGGGGGGTGAGCATCAGGCCGAAGTAGAGGCAGCCCCTAAACTCCCGGCCCTCCAGCTTCATGGCCTCCACGGTGGGGCGGAAGATCTTCTCCATGCACTGCTGGGCGATGGCGGGGGTGTAGTAGGGGTTGGGGGCGACGGTGCCCATCCCCCCGGTGTTGAGGCCCTGGTCCCCGTCCAGGGCCCGCTTGTGGTCCATGCTGGAGGCCATGGGAAGGATGGTCTCCCCGTCGGTGAAGCAGAGGACCGAGACCTCGGGGCCGGTGAGAAACTCCTCCACCACGATCTCGGCGCCGCTGTCGCCGAATACCCGCTCCTCCATGATGGAGCGGACGGCGGCTTCGGCCTCCTCCCGGGACTGGCAGATGAGGACGCCCTTGCCCAGGGCCAGACCGCTGGCCTTGACCACCAGGGGGAGGGGGGCCTCCCGGACATAGGCCAGGGCGGCGGCGGGGTCGGTAAAGACCTGGTAGGCGGCGGTGGGGATGCCGTACTTGTGCATAAGGTTTTTGGCGAAGGCTTTGCTCCCCTCGATGGCGGCGGCCTTGGCGTCGGGGCCGAAGGCGGGAATGCCCTCCTCCCGGAGGCGGTCCACCGCTCCCAGGACCAGGGGATCGTCGGGGGCCACCACGACGAAGTCGATCTCGTACTCCTTGGCGGCGGCGACGATGCCTTCCACGTCGGTGGCTTTGCCGGGGATACAGGCGGCGTCCCGGGCGATGCCGGCGTTGCCGGGGAGGGCGAAGAGCTGGGTGACACGGCGGCTTTCCTTGAGCCGGCGGATGATGGCGTGTTCCCGCCCGCCGCCGCCTACGACTAATACTCTCATTCTTGTTCTCCTGTTGTTGTAATTGTGTGGCCGACCCGCAGCCTTGCAATCGAGTCATGTAAAGTTTAGGGCCGCCCTTTTCAAAGGGCGGTAGGTCCAGGGCAACGCCCTG
>CANOCD010000356.1 GCA_947564495.1 uncultured Angelakisella sp.
AACGAAGCTAAGAAAGGGAAACTTTGCGCCCTTTCTTAGCTTCGTTGTTTTTTCCCTGCGGCCTGTTTTTGATAGGCCCGTTTTGGCTTGGTCGTTGGGTTCAGCGGCCCGGCCCATACATCCATATAGATCGCCACCGCCTAGGGGCATTTCGCCCGCTGCGGCGGGCGACCAGGGCGTCGCCCTGGACCTACCGCCCTTTGAAAAGGGCGGCCCTAAACTTTGCCTGGCTCGATTGCAACCTTGCGCTTAATCCCGCATAAACCCGCCCCCTCCGGCGCAACCTAACCACGATCACACCCCAAAGGAGCCACCCGCCTATGCTGGAAAAACTTGCCGTCCTCCTGGCCGTCGCCGGCGGCCTCAACTGGGCCCTCATCGGCCTCCTGGGCATCGACGCCGTGGAGCTCTGCCTCGGCGGCGCCGTCACCATCCCCGGCAGGGTCGCCTATACCCTGGCCGCCATGGGCGGCGTCGGCTGCCTCCCCCTCCTCTTCCGGGAGAAAAGGCGCCATTAGGTCGTGTCCCTAAAGTCTTGGCACCCATCTTTTTCTACAAGGGGAGAGGTCTTGCTGCGTCGAAAATGCTCGGCGTACACAAGTACGCCTTGCGCTTTTCTCCTTGCAATCCCTCTCCCCTTGCGAAAAATCTGGGCACCCAGACTTTAGGGACACGACCTAACCCCCAACGCAAAGCCGCTCCCGGATCGCCCCGATGAGCTTCTCCACCTCGATGGGCTTGGCAAGGTGGTCGTCCATCCCCGCCTCCAGGGCCTTGCGCTTGTCCTCCTCCAGGGCGTTGGCCGTCATGGCCAGGATGGGCACCCCCGCCAGCCGGGCGTCCCCCAGGCGGCGGATTCGCCGGGTGGCTTCGTAGCCGTCCATCACCGGCATCTGGATGTCCATCAGCACCAGGTCGTAGTGGCCCGCCGGGGCCCCGGTGAGTTTTTCGATGGCCGCCGCCCCGTCCCAGGCTTCCTCTACCAGGATGCCCTCCTCCTCCAGGATGGTGGCGGCGATCTCCCGGTTCAGGGGGTTGTCCTCCACCAGCAAGACACGCTTCCCCTCCAGGGAGGCGCTTTTTATCTCCCCGGGGCTGGTATCCCCGGCGGAGCCCGGGGCCAGGGGCAGGGTCAGGGCGACGGTGAAGCGGCTCCCCGCTCCCTCCTGGCTCTCCACGGCGATCTTCCCGCCCATGGCGTCCACGATATGCTTGGTGATGGCGAGGCCCAGCCCCGCCCCCTGGATGCCGCTGAGGGTGGAGGTGCTCTCCCGCTCGAAGGGTTCAAAGACCCGGGTGAGGAAGTCCTGGCTCATGCCGATGCCGGTGTCCTCCACCAGAAAGCGGTACTCCCCGAAGCCCTCCGGCCCGGGTTCCTCCCAGGCTTTTACCAGGATGTTCCCCCCGGCGGGGGTGAATTTCAGGGCGTTGCCGGTGATGTTCAGCAGCACCTGGCTGAGGCGGAGGCGGTCGCAGACCACCTCGGGGTGGCTTATCCCCTCCCCCCGGATGGCCAGGGAGAGGCCCTTGGCGTCGGTCTCCTCCTGGAGCATGGTGCCCAGGTCCCGGAGCAGTTCCTCCAGGGAGCAGGGGGCCTCCTCCAGGCGGATCTCCCCGCTTTCGATGCAGCTCATATCCAGCACCCCGCTGATGAGGGAGAGGAGGTGGCGGCCTGACACCAAGATCTTGCCCAGGTAGTCCCCCACCAGCTCCCGGTCCTCCAGGTGGGAGGCCGCCAGGGAGGCGAATCCCAGGATGGCGTTGAGGGGGGTGCGGACGTCGTGGGACATATTGTTGAGGAAGATGGTCTTGGCCCGGTTGGACTGCTGGGCTTCCTCCAGGGCCTCCTCCAGGAGCTGGTGCTGGCTGCGGAGGGTCTCGTCGATGTCCTTTTCCTGGGTGATGTCCACGAACATCCCCACATAGGTGACGGGGGTGCCGTCGGGGCGGCGGGAGAGCTTTCCCGTGTCCCGGAACCACCGCCAGCCCTGGTCCCGGGTGAATGCCTGGTACTCCACGTCAAAGACCCGGTCCCCGGTGTAGTCGTCGATGACGCCGTAGAACTCGGCCAGGACCCGGTCCCGGTCCTCGGGGGCGATGAGGTCGGACCAGGACTCCAGGCGGTTGGGGAACTCCTCCTCGGTCTGGTAGCCCAGCATCCGGCGGAAGTCGTCGCTCCAAAGGACGCTGGTCATCTCCCCGGCCTCGTTGAACTCCATGGCCCACATCCCGGAGCGGAGGATCTCGTGGAGGAGCTTGAGGGCGGTGGTCTCGTGTTTGAGGCTGTCCAGGGCGGCCTTGCGCTCCTCGGCCAGGGCGGAGACCCGCTCCTCGTTGACCCGGCGGAGGCGGCCTTCGGTGACATCGGAGAGGAACACGTAAAAGACGTCCCCGAAGGCTTCGGTGTGGACGAAGTGGCCATAGTCCTCGATCCAGCGGAGCTCCCCGTCCTTGCGGATGATGCGGTAGTCCACCTGATCCAGGTCCTGGCCCTCCTCCACGATTTGCTGGCGGATGCTCCGGGAGACACAGTCCCAGTCCTCGGGGTGGACCAGTCCCCGGAAGGTGCCGCCGGTATAGGCCCAGAACTCCTCTTCGTCCTTACAGC
>CANOCD010000357.1 GCA_947564495.1 uncultured Angelakisella sp.
GCAGTCTCGTTACCGGCCGCAGGTTGTCACTTCGAGAAAACGAAGCTAAGAAAGGCAAACTTTGTGCCCTTTCTTAGCTTCGTTGTTTTTTATGCGGCGGCCGGTTTTTGGGGCGGTCATTTCTGACCACTAACCACTACAGACCGTCGCCGCCCAGGGGTATTTCGCTCCTGCGGGAGCGACCAGGGGCGTCGCCCCTGGACCCTACCGCCCTTTGAAAAGGGCGGCCCTAAACTTTACACCCTACATTACCTTGCGGTCGTCTTAGCCTGTGCCTGGAGTCCTAACGGCGTTTTTGTCCCCCCGCTACAAAAACCCCTTCTTCCAAGAGTGCTTCGGCTCTGCCTGGGGCCTCTCCACCCTTTCCAGCAGCAAACCAAGCCCCCGGGCCGCCCGGACCGGCGCCGGCGGCGTCTCCCAAACCAGCAGAAACTCCTCCCCCGCCCGTAGCGCCGGCCCAAGATCCAAAACCACCTGCCGCCCCAATACCGTCACCCAAAGCTCCTCCCCCGCCCCCCGGGCCTCCCAAAGCGGCGGCGACCGGTTGATCGTCACCGCCCGGATCTGCCGGTCCACCTTCACCAGCCCCAGCCAGCAGCAGATCACCCCAGCCAGCAGAACACACAACACCGGCCCCGCCCCCCGCTTTTTCGGAGCCCCAGGCCGCTTCCCCCTTCTCCCCCTGGACAAGGGCCTCCCTCCCCTTTTCTATCCTATCTCTCCCCCAGCAGGTACTCCCCCAAAACAGGAGCCACCAGCCGGGCGGTGTACTTCGCCTCTTCCAGGGTGTTGCCGTTGGTCCCGAACTCAAAGAGGAGGGAATCCGGCGTGGCCCAGAGGTTGTAGTTGCGGTAACAGAAAAAGACCGGCCTCATCAGCCCGGGGTACCGCTCCTCCACGGCGGAGGTGAACCCCGCCCCGAAGCGGAAGTTCTCCTTCCACCCCGGCACCCCCACCGTCCCGTCGTCACAGGGGGCGATGACCATGAGCTGGGCCGCCTTGTGCCCGGCCACCTCCTGGACCGCCTTGATGGTGGAGCCGTCGTCGTAGAGCACGGCGTCCCGGTGGACGTCGATGGCCACCCGAATGGAAGGGTATTTCTCCAGCCACCCCTGGATGGTGGCGGCGCTGCGGTCGTAAGCCCCGTTGTAGGCGGGGTAGTCGTGCTGGGTCTCGTCGTGGATCACCCCGATCCCCAGCTCCCGAAGCCCCCGGGCCAGCTCCTCCCCCACGGCGGCCATATTGACAGTATTGTCCTGGCTCCGCCAGTTATTCCTGCTGTCGTAGACCTCCCCGTCCCACTCCTCGTAGCTTTCGGTGGTGTGGGTGTGGTAGATGAGGACCTGGGGCTCCGGGCTCCCCGCCTCCAGGGATACCGAGGCGGGCCGCTCCAGCACCTCCGCCACCGTCTCCGGGTCCAGCTTGGTGTAGTTCCGGACCCACCCCGCCCCGTAGGGGATGAAGGCCCGGTTCCCCTCCTCCCCGGTCAGATTCACCGTCCGCAGGGGGGCCTGGTATTCCTGGGGGATCTCCGGCGGGGTCCCCTCCCGGGGCCGGGGCAGCAGCTCCTCCGGGGGTTCCCCGGCCTCCTCCTCCAGGGGGGACGGGGGGAGGAGCTCCGGGGTCACCTCCCCGGGGTGAAACAGCTCCGGGACAGAGGAGGACGACTCCGGGGGGGCGGGGGCCGGGTCCTCCGGCGGGGCTTCCTCCCCCAGGTACCGCTGGCGGATGGTCTCCAAAGTCCCCCCCGGCATGGAAAAGGCGGCGGAAAGAAGGGTGGCTCGTCCCAACAGCAGGTCCAGGCCGGGGGAGATGGCGGGGTAGGCCAGGAGAAAGGCCCCCGCCCCCAGCAGGGCCGCCAGCCCCCGCCGCAGCCGCCGTCCGTCTGTCCCTGTCCCCTTCACCGCCCCGCCCTCCCGTCAACGCTTCTCTCCTGATCTATATGCGCCGAAGGGCCGGGGGATGACAGGCCGGGGCCCTGCCGAGGGCAAAAGGAGAAGGGCCGCCCGGGAAAAAGCCCCCGGCGGTCCCTCTCCAAAAGGAAGGTTTGTATTACTTTCTCCGGCGCAGGTAGTCGGCCAGCAGGTCGATAAAGTCCTTGGTCACCGGGCGGGCGTGGTAAGAAAGGCCCAGCAGCCGCTCCAGCTGCTTGTCCCCGCCGTTTTTCCACCCGGCGATGATGGCCACCCGCATATTCTTCTGGACGCTGTTTATGGTAGCCCCGTAGGCTTGAGCCACCAGGGGGTACAGCTCGTCGATGACGTTGAGGAGGCGGTTCTCGTCCTCCACCGCCAGGTCGATGGCGGTCTCCAGCTGGCGGAACCCCAGGCAGGTGCCGGGGATCATCAGGTACCGCAGCAGGTCGGCGGCGGTCACCTGGGGCCGGGGCTGGTTCTGGTCATCCATGGAGATGGTGGCCTCCACCGTGGCCCCTAAACTTTGGCCGATGCTGGCCTCCACCATCTGTCCCAGGCTCTGGCCGATGGAACGCTCCACCACCTCGCCAAAGCTGGTCTCCTCCTCAAGGGCGTGGTCTGTCACTCTTTCATGATCCTTTGTCAACATTTTACAATCATACCTCCAACTAC
>CANOCD010000358.1 GCA_947564495.1 uncultured Angelakisella sp.
CCACCGAGAGCGGTATCCCCGACTTCCGGAGCCAGGACGGGCTCTACCGCCAGGAGTGGGACTACCCGCCGGAGGAGATCGTCAGCCATACCTTCTTCACCCAACGGACCGAGGAGTTCTACCGTTTCTACCGCCAGAAGATGCTCTGGCCGGAGGCCAAGCCCAACGCCGCCCACCTGGGGCTGGCCCGGCTGGAACGGGAGGGGAAACTGCTCTCCATCGTCACCCAGAATATCGACGGCCTCCACCAGGCGGCGGGGAGCAGAAGGGTCTGGGAGCTCCACGGCTCGGTCCACCGGAACCGGTGCATGACCTGCGGCAGGGAGTTCCCCCTCTCCTTCGTGGCCCGGGGCGAGGGCATCCCCCGGTGCCCCTGCGGCGGTATCGTCAAGCCGGAGGTGGTCCTCTACGAGGAGGGGCTGGACGGCGCCGTCCTCCAGGGGGCGGCGGAGGACATCGCCCGGGCGGGGCTGCTGATCATCGGGGGGACCAGCCTGGGGGTCTACCCGGCGGCGGGGCTTGTCAACTACTACCGGGGGGAGGAGCTGGTGGTCATCAACCGCAGCCCCACCCCCAGGGACGCCCAGGCCACCCTCCTCCTTGCCGCCCCCATCGGGGAGGTGTTCCGGGCCTTGGAACAGGAGGGCCAGGGATGACCTTGAATTTCGGGGAAGAATAGAAAAAGGACCCCCGCAAGGGGGATACAGGAGGTTTTACAATGGTGTACGATATTCTCATCTTAGGCGGAGGCCCCGCCGGTCTCGCCGCCGCCCTCTACGCAAAGCGGGCGGGGGTCTCGGTGCTGGTGCTGGAAAAGACCATCTACGGGGGGCAGGTGGTGAACACCCCCACGGTGGAAAACTACCCCGGCATCCAAACCATCACCGGGGTGGACCTGGCCATGGCCCTCCACGACCAGGTGACAGGGCTGGGGGTGGAGGTCCGGATGGAGGAGCCCCTTTCCTACCGGCTGGACGCCGACCCCAAGGTGGTGACCACCGCCAAGGGGAGCTATGAGGCCAGGACGGTGATCCTGGCCAACGGGGTGAAGCGCCGCCAGCTGGGCTGCCCCGGGGAGGAGCGGCTGGCCGGGCGGGGGGTCTCCTACTGCGCCACCTGCGACGGGGCCTTTTTCGCCGGAAAGGAGACCGCCATCGTGGGCGGGGGGAACACCGCCCTGGAGGATGCCCTCTTCCTGTCCAACCACTGCACCAGGGTCCACCTCATCCACCGGCGGGACGCCTTCCGGGGGAGCGACATCCTGGCCCGGGCGGTGGAAAAGCGGGAGAACATCACCATCCACTACGACACGGTGGTGGAGGAGATCCGGGGGGAGGACAGGGTCACCTCCCTGGGACTGAAGAACGTGAAGACCGGGGAGGAGACCGACCTGCCGGTGGCCGGGGTGTTCGTGGCCGTGGGCCTTGCGCCGGATAACGGGGCCTTTGCCGGGCAGGTGGAGCTGGACCAGGCCGGGTATATCAAGGCCGGGGAGGACTGCCGGACCAGCCTGCCCGGGGTCTACGCCGCCGGGGACACCCGGACCAAGGCGGTGCGCCAGATCGTCACCGCCGCCGCCGACGGGGCGGTTGCCGCCTTGGGGGCGGCGGGGGTCGCAGGGACGGTGAAGTGACGAAAGGAGCCTGTGATGAGGAGACGTTTTCTCTCCCTGCTTTTGGCCCTGTTCCTGGCCCTTGGGCCGGGGTGCGCCGCCGCTCCGGCCCCGCCGCCGGAGAGCCCGCCCCCGGGGCCGGAGGAGGGCCCCTTCCGGGACTGGTCGGGAGAAAACCCTCCCGCCGGGGTACGCCTGGGGGAGGAGTTCCTGGGCTGGACCCTCACCAGGGTGGCGGAGGTCCCCGGCGACCCCGTGACTGGCTGGCCGGGGGAGCGCCGGGCCGTCTTTGAGGGGAAGGTCTGGGTCCGGGGGCTGCTGATCCGGGACGACGGCCGGGGGTGGTACCGCCAGACGGTGCGTTTCTGCCCGGCGGAGGGCCAGCCCCTGCCCAGGTGGGACAGCTTCGAGGCGGGGGAGGACATCTCCCTCCTTCCCGAGGCGGTGATCCCGGAGGAGGCGGGGGAGCAGGGGTACTACAGCCTCCGGGAACTGCGCCCCATGGAGTATTTCCGGGAGGCGGAGGCTGCCCTGAGCCTTTCGGAGGAGAACCGGTTTCTGGAGTGCCAGGTGCTCCTCACCCGCTGGGAGGCAGGGCAGACCCAGGAGCCGGGCCGCTTTTCGGGGGTGGCCTTTGCGGCGGAGGTGGAGCCCCTCCGCCAGGAGAATGACAGCGGGTTTTTCGCCACCGGGGACAAGGACCATCCGGCCTTCCTCCGGGAGGGGGAGGCGATCCAAGGCTGGACCCTGGAGGAGCTGGACCTTTCCATGCCGGGGGGCGGACGGGCCTTGTTCCGGGGAGAATCGACGCTGTGGGGCAGGGTCTATCTGGAACAGGAGGAAGGGCGCAAAACAACAGCCAGCCTTTCCCTGGGCTATAAAGCGGACAAGCCCCTTCCCGAGTGGTACGACTGTCCCCTGGCCGGACTTACCCTCCTTCCAGAGGGGGACCTGCCCGAGGACACCGAAGCCT
>CANOCD010000359.1 GCA_947564495.1 uncultured Angelakisella sp.
GGCCGGGCTGAGATGTTCGCCAACAAGAACAGCGTCTTTGATTCCTTCCTGGACGGCGTGGGCATGGGCATCGGCTTTACCCTGGCCCTCTTCCTCATGGGCGCCCTCCGGGAGATCTTCGGGGTGGGCACCTTCTGCAACATCCCCATCCCCGGCCTCTCCTCCGCCCCCATCGCCATCCTGGCCCAGGCCCCCGGCGGGTTCTTCGTCTACGGCTTCATCATCGCCATCCTCAACAAGGTCTCCAACGGCAAGGCCGTCAAGAGAAAGAGCTTTGACTGCGAGTCCTGTCCTTCCCATGCCGGGTGCAGCGGGGCTCTGAAAGGGGGCTGCGGCAGATAATGAAAGAGATGCTCATTATCCTTTTTACCGCCATCCTGGTGGAAAACTATGTCCTGATGAAGTTCCTGGCCATCTGCTCCTTTCTGGGGGTGTCCAAAAAGCTGGACGCCGCCGTGGGGATGAGCGCCGCCGTCATCTTCGTCATGCTCATGGCCACCGCCGCCACCTGGCCCATCTTCCACTACATCCTGGACCCCCTCAAGCTGGGGTATATGCAGACGGTGATCTTCATCCTGGTCATCGCCGCCCTGGTGCAGCTGGTGGAGATGATCCTCAAAAAGTTCATGCCCCCCCTCTACCGGGCCCTGGGCGTCTTCCTGCCCCTGATCACCACCAACTGCGCCATCCTGGGCGTGGTGGTGCTGAACATCACCAAGACCTACACCTTCGCCCAGTCCATGGTCAACTCCCTGGGGGCCGGCCTTGGCTACCTGCTGGCCATGGTGCTGTTCTGCGGCGTCCGCTCCCGGGTGGACACCGCCGACGTGCCGGAGTGCTTCAAGGGGATTCCCATCACCCTGGTGGCCGCTTCTATTATGTCCGTTTCCTTCATGGGCTTTACCGGCCTGGTGGAGAATATGTTTAAGTAAGGAGGAACAGAGATGCTTCAAGGAATTTTGGTCGTCTCCGGCGTTGGCTTGGCAGCCGGTGTCCTCCTTGTGATCGCTTCCAAGTTCATGTTCGTCCCGGTGGATGAGACCGCCCAGAAGGTCCGGGCCTGCCTGCCCGGGGCCAATTGCGGCGCCTGCGGCTTCGCCGGCTGCGACGGCTACGCCGACGCCCTGGCGAAACGGGACGGCACCGTCAAGCCCAACCTCTGCACCCCCGGCGGGGAGACCGCCGCCAAGGGCATCTGCGAAGTGCTGGACATCCCCTTTGAGGGGGTCAAGGCGGTGAAGTCCATGATCCGCTGCACCGGCGACTTCGACACCAGCGTCTACCAGATGGACTACGAGGGCCCCAAGACCTGCAAGGCTTGCAGCACCTTCTTCCAGGGCCGCCGCAGCTGCGCCTACGGCTGCCTGGGCTACGGCGACTGCGTGGAAGCCTGCCAGTTCGGCGCCCTCTCCATCCAGAACGGCCTGGCCGTGGTGGACCGGGACCTCTGCACCGGCTGCGGCGCCTGCGCCAAGGTCTGCCCCAACCACCTCTTTGAGATGATCCCCGACAGCAGCACCGTCTGGGTGGGCTGCGCCTCCCACGACAAGGGCGGCACCGTCCGGAAGATCTGCTCAGTGGGCTGCATCGGCTGTATGAAGTGCCAGAAGACCTGCGAGTACGGCGCCATCACCGTCACCGGCAACCTGGCCCATATCGACCCCGAGAAGTGCACCGGCTGCGGCGCCTGCGTCGAGGTCTGCCCCGTCCATGTCATCCACAAGCTGTAATACTCCTGTGTATCCAGAGCCTGTCCTTCCCCCGGGGAGGGCAGGCTTTTCCTGTCTTTTCTCGTTGATTTCCGCCGCTGTTTGTGCTATCCTTTTGAGTGGACAAAAAACAAGGAGGCAAAAGGATGAAAAAGCTGTTCACCATGATCCGCCGGGGCAACTTGGAGGAGGTAGCCCGTATCCTGGACAAAAAGCCGGAGCTTGTCGCCTGCACCGCCACCGCTCCCCCCAAGAAGGACCACGGCCAGTCCCCGCTGATGGTGGCCATCAAGGCGGACCGGCCGGAGGCGGCGAACCTGCTGCTGGACTACAAGGCGGATGTGAACTTCAAGGAGCTGGGCAATCCCTACGACCCCTACGGCCAGTCCGCCCCCGTCTGGCTGGACGCCATCTGCCAATGCGTCTGGAGCGCCAGGCGGGTGGTGACGGCGGACGGGAACATCATCACCGAGGAAAAGGAGCGGCGGTCCATCCAAAGGGCGGAGACCTGGTTCGCCCTCCTCCGCCGGATGCTGGAGCTGGGCCTGGACCCCAACCAGAAGGCGGAAAAGAGCCACTACTACGCCGGCGCCCCCCGGAACGCCTGGGTGGGGGTGCTGGACGAGTACGACTATTTCGCCAGAGAAAGCCTGGAAGGATGGTCCCGTGACCTGTATTCCGAGGACAACCGCCGCCTGCGGGAGATGTGCAAGGCCATCTTTGACCTGCTGCTGAAGCACGGGGTGGACATCCACGACATCCCGGAGGGGGAGCGGGACACCCGGGCCCTGGTGCTGCGGAACATCTCGGAGGGCCGGGAGCTTCTGGACGGTTTCCCCAACCTGGAGCCCCGGGAGCCTTACCCCGTC
>CANOCD010000360.1 GCA_947564495.1 uncultured Angelakisella sp.
GGCCAAAGGCGTCGGCCTTGGGCGGATGTTCTAACACCGCCGCCTGTGTGGTTGGAGGCTGTGCGGTCCGCCGGGCATTTCTGCTGAACGGTTTCTGCGCCGTCCCCTACTGAGACGCTGTGGCGGCGGGGACAGCGGTCACGCCCTGGCTGGGTGCTTCCACTCAGCGCCGTCCGGGCGTTAGCGGCCTCCTTCCGTTGGCCTTATAAGGAGATTTCCTCTGCGGAGGAAATCGAGCCCTTCGGGCAAGCGGCCTGCGGGCCGGGGGAAGGAACGGTTTTGGAGCCTCCGGCGGAATGAATCGGCCTGCGGGCCGGGGTTGAAGGAGGCCCACCAAATTCTTTCGCTATCGGTATCGGGGGCTTAACTAGAAACGAGCTCTGCGCCCCATCCCCCCCGGAGGGCTAGGGGGCACACGGGGGGGACTGGTCCCCCCGTGAGGCGCAACGGCCCGAAGGGCCCCGGACCTTCCGCAGAAGGTCCTTGCGCCTTGGGTCCTCGTGCCTCATAGCCCTAAACTTTGCCTGCCTCGGACTTCACCGAGTGCTCGGCTCGCCTCACGGCCTCTACTTACCGCCCCGCTTCGCCCCCGCAAACAACACCCGGTCCGCCCGGTAATCCAGCCCCTCCAGATCCTGGGCCATGGCGCAGTACCCCTGCTGCGTCAGCAGCGGCACCGCCACCCCCTCCTCAAACAACAGCTCTTCCCCCTGGGCGCAGTACCCCGCCGCCTGCCGAAGGTCCGGCGCGCTCTGGGCCTGGGCCAGCAGCGAGTCAAACTCCGGGTCATGGAAGTTCGCCAGGTTCCGGCTGCTCCCTCCGGCAAAAGCGCTGAGCGCCCCCATGGGCGTCCCCCCCTCCCGGCTGAGGCTGGCGATGGCCATCTGGAACTCCCCTGCCTCCATCCGGCGCTGGAACTCCTCGTCCTCCACCACCTCCAGGTTGATGGTCTGCCGCAGCTCATCCTGCCAGATCCGCTGGAGATACCCCCCCAGCACCGCCAGCTCCGCCGACTCCGGCAGGAGCAGGGTGATCTTGGGCAGAGCCTCCAGCTCCAGCTGGGCCAGGCCCTCCCTCAGGGCCTCCCGGGCCCCTTCAGGATCGTAGGGGATGGGCTGGGTCGAGGCCAGGTCGTGGTACTTCTCCCCCATCAGCGCCGCCGTCCGGGGCACCAGGGAATCGGTCCGTCCGAACAGCTCCGGCACCCGATCCCCGAAGGAGTCCGGGTCGATGGAGAGGGCCAGGGCCCGGCGGATCTCCCGGCTGGCCAGGGGCTCCCCCTCCTCCTGGCGAAAGACCAGGGCCCACACCGTCTCGTCGGTGAGGATCAGGGGGAGGCCCTTCTCCTCCGCCTCCACCGCCTGGCGGCTGGTGGCCTGGCAGAAGTCGGATTTCCCCTGGAGGAACAGCTCCCACTGGGTGGTCCCCTTCTCCTCCGCCCGCCCGGTGTAGAGGATCACCGACGGGCAGAGGACCTGCTGCGCCCCGGTATAGAAGCTGCTGGGGACCAGCACCAGGGCCTCCCTGTCCCAGGAGGAGAGCCGGAAAGGCCCGTTGCCCAGGATCTGGCTGATCCCCTGTCCGTATCTGGCCCAGGTGGAGAGGAAGAACTCCTCGTTGCAGGGCAGCGCCCCCGGTCCCGCCAGCTGTTCCAGCAGGATGGGGCTGGGTTCCGAAAGGGTGATGACCAAGGTGTAGTCCCCCGCCGCCCGGACCCCCAGGCGGCTTTTGGGGAGCTCCCCCGCCAGCACCTCCCGGGAGTTTTGGATGGCCTGGAAATCCCCCGCCCAGGGGCTGGGGACCTCCGGGTCGAAGATGCGGTGGAAGGAAAAGACGAAGTCCTTGGCGGTCACCGGGGTGGGGTCGATGCCGTTGCGGACGCTGCCGTCGTTCCAGGTCCCATCCCGCCGCAGGCGGAAGGTGTAGGTGAGCCCGTCGGGGGAGACCTCATAGCTTTCCGCCGCCCCGGGGACCAGCTCCCCGTCCCCCCGGCGGATGAGCAGCCCCTCAAAGAGGTTGAGCATCACCACCTGGCTTTCCCAGGCGGTGGCGAACTGGGGGTCCAGGCTGGTGACCTGGCGGCTCAGGTCCATGCGGATGCTCTCCGCCTTGCTGCATCCCGCAAGCAGGCAGAGGGCGGCGGCCAGGACAAAGGCCAGCTGGCGTTTCCCCAGGAAATGGCGCAAAGCGGCCCCTCCTTTCATCTAAGGGCTGCCCCGGCGGGTGCCGGGGAGGTTCTGGTTGTTTTAAGGCCAGGGTTGATGGGTTGGTTTGCGGGGGTATGGATTGGGTTCATGCCGGGTCTTCTGCGTGTGGGGTCGTAAAAGATAAGTATAGCATAAAAGCGAGGGATAGACCAGCCCCCCGGGGCGGGATTTTTTGGGGGATGGCCGCCAACCCCGGCCCGCAGGCCACCTGCACAACCTTTCCCCTGACACGCTGGGCTGTGGTTCTGATTGCCGACGCTGTTTGTTACGATAGGCCGTGACCCTTTGGGCGTGCGCTCATTGGGCTTCCATTCTAGGACCTGTCTGTGGTTGATGACTTAACGACGTTGCCCTTCCGGCGGA
>CANOCD010000361.1 GCA_947564495.1 uncultured Angelakisella sp.
CATCATGCTCAACGAAAAGGTCGCCACGCTGCTGAACACCCAGGTCAACAAGGAGTTCTACTCCGCTTACCTCTACCTCCACTTCTCCAACTTCTACCACGAGCAGGGGCTGGACGGCTTTGCCAACTGGTATCAGATCCAGGCCCAGGAGGAGCGGGACCACGCCATGCTCTTCGTCAAGTACCTCCAGAACAACGACGCCCCCGTCACCTACGAGGCCATCGACAAGCCCGACGTGGAGCTCCGGGAGCGGATGGACCCCCTCGCCGCCGGCCTGAAGCACGAGCAGTACGTCACCAGCCTCATCCACACCATCTACGAGGCCGCCTACGAGGCCCGGGACTTCCGCACCATGCAGTTCCTGGACTGGTTCGTCAAGGAGCAGGGGGAGGAGGAGACCAACGCCTCCGACCTGGTAAAGAAGATGGAGCTCTTCGGCGACGACGCCAAGGCCCTCTATATGCTGGATAACGAGCTGGGCGCAAGGGTCTACTCCGCCCCGTCCCTGGTGCTGTAAAACAAAGGATAGAACCCCAAGGCCCGATGAAAACGTTCCGTTTTTGTTGGGCCTTATTCCTATAATAAAGGAGGCCCCCCTCATGGAACCATCCGCCCCCGAAGCCTTCCGCTTCCAGGTCAACCTGGGCGGGATGCTGGACATCCTCTCCAACCACCTGTACAAGAGCCCCGACGTCTTTCTCCGGGAGCTGCTGCAAAACGGGGTGGACGCCATCACCCTGCGGAAAAAGCGCCAGCCCGCCTGGCGGGGAGGCCGGATCAACATCCGCCTGGACGCCGGGACCAGCCTCACCTTCCAGGATGACGGGGCGGGGCTGACCCGGGAGGAGATCCACCAGTTCCTGGCGGTCATCGGCCAGTCCTCCAAGACGGCGGCGGAGCCGGACGGCTCCATCCCGGAGGACTTCATCGGGCGGTTCGGCATCGGCCTCCTCTCCTGCTTCATGGTGTCGGACACAATCGTCATCGAGACCCAGTCCGCCGCCGGGGGCCAAGCCTGGCGGTGGACCGGCCACCCCGACGGCACCTACCTTCTGGAGCCCCTGGAGGCCGCCCTGGTGGGAACCACCGTCATCCTTGCCGCAAAGCGGGGATCGGAGCGGTACTTCACCCGGGGGGAGGTGGCCCGGCTGGTGCGGTACTACGGCCTGGCCCTCCCCGTCCCGGTCTATTTCGCCGGGGAGAGCGAGCCCCTGAACCAGATCCCGGGGAGCTTCGCCAACGCCTCCCGGCGGCAGCTGCTGGCCTTTGGGGAGTGGCTCTTTGACGAGGATTTCCTGGAGGCCATCCCCGTCTCCACCCCCCACCTCAGCGGGGTGGCCTTTGTGCTGCCCTACCGCACCGACCCCTCGGCCAAGGGGGGCCACCGGATCTACCTCAAGCAGATGCTCCTCACCGAGCAGGGGGAGGCCCTGCTGCCCCCCTGGGCCTTTTTCCTGCGGTGCTTCCTCAACACTAAGGGTCTGCGGCCCACCGCCTCCCGGGAGGATTTCTACGAGGACGCCGCCCTGGAGGAGGCCAAAAAGGAGTTCGCCGGGGCCATCCAGGAGAGCCTGGAGACCCTCTCCCGGGAGGACCCGGACCGCCTCCGCCAGCTGGTGGAGATCCACGCCCAGGCCATCAAAGCCATGGCGGTGTGGGACGACAGCCTCTTCCGCATCTTTGTGGACTACCTCTCCTTCGAGACGTCGGAGGGGCGGCTCACCGGGCGGAGCCTCAAAAAGGCGGAGGGGGGCAGCTTTGTGGATCAGGTGCCCCGGTTCCAGCAGCTGAAACCGGTCTTTCTGGCCCAGGGGAAGCTGCTCATTTGCACCGGGTACGTCTATGACCGGGAACTCATCCAAAAACTGGGGTGGATGTTCGGGCGGGACTTCCAGCCCCTGGGGGAAGAGGGCATCGACCTGGTGATGGAGGAGCCTGGCCTCCGGGAGAAGCAGGAAGGCTTCGCCTTCCTCCGGGCGGCGGGCCGGGCCCTGGCCCCCCTGGACTGCAAGGGAGAGCTGCGACGGTTCCTGCCGGCGGGATTGCCGGGGCTGTACACCCTCAGCGAGGACGCAAGGTTCCTCCGCCAGGTGGAAGCGGCCCGGGAGGCGGAGAGCTTTCTTTCCGGGGCGCTGGGGTCGCTGCTGGCCGGGGGGATGGAGGCGGCACGGGGGACGCTGTACTTCAACCTGAACAATCCGCTGGTGAAGCGGCTGATGGGGCTGGAAGAGGGGCTGCTGCTGGAGGACGCGATCCGGGTGCTGTATGTCCAGGCGCTGCTGGCGGGAGGCCAGCCCCTGCGGGGCGGGGAGATGAAGGTGATGAACGAGGCGCTACTGGGGCTGGTGGAGGAGGCAACGGGGCGGGAAACGCACGGGGCATAAATCGAGCCAGGCAAAGTTTAGGGCCGCCCTTTTCAAAGGGCGGTGGAGTCCAGAGGCGAAGCCTTTGGTCGCCCGCCGCAGCGGGCGAAACTCCCCTGGGCGGTGGTGGTCTGTATGGATGTATGGGCCGGGCCGCCGAACCAATGGTCAAACCAAAACGAGCCTATCAAGACCAGGCCGCAGGA
>CANOCD010000362.1 GCA_947564495.1 uncultured Angelakisella sp.
CCGCCGCCAAGTGTTTTGGAAAAAAAAGAGCCGGTCCCCTGCCAAAAAGTCTCCCCGCTTTTTGTGGAATTTTGTCCACCGTGGAGAAAAAGTTGTACGCCACTGGCGGACACTTTTCCGGGGCGGGACTCACCGGCCGGGCCGCTCCACCTCCCGGAGAGTGTAAATATCGTCCCTTCTGCCAAAATGCAGGGGCATTTCTCGGCGGACCTTGCCGGTTTCGCCGGGGTCGATGTCCACCAGCAAAAGACCCTCCCTCTCGTCCAGGCGGCCCAGGACCTCCCCCCAGGGGGAAACGGCCATGGAGTTGCCGTAGGAGGTGTACCCGGAGCCCGGGTCCCTGGCCGGGGCGGCCCCCAGGGTGAACAGCTGGTTGTCGATGGCCCGGGCCCGGAAGAGGACCTCCCAGTGGGCGGGGCCGGTGGTCATGTTGAAGGCGGCGGGGACCAGGATTGCCACCGCCCCCCGATCCGCCATGAGGCGGACCAGCTCGGGGAACCGGAAGTCGAAGCAGACGCAGAGCCCCATCACCCCCCAGGGGGTGGAAAAGGTGGTGACGCCATCCCCCGGGGAAAGGGTGTCCGACTCCCGGAAGGAGATGCCCCCCTCCACCGCCACGTCGAAGAGGTGGGCCTTGCGGTGCTTGGCCGCTAGGGACCCGTCGGGGGCAAAGACATAGGCGGTGTTGTACACCCGGCCCTCCTGGTCCGATTCCGGCATGGAGCCGCCCAGGTAAAGGCCGTGGTCCTTTGCCATCCGGGAGAGGGCCCGGCAGACCTCCCCGTCCTGGGGCTGGGCGTAGACCGGGAAGTTTTGGGTCTGATAGGGGCAGCAGAACATCTCGGGGAGGAGGGCCAGCTTAGCCCCCGCCTCCGCCGCCTGGCGAACCATCCCCTCGGCCCGGGCCAGGCTGTCCGGGATCTCCTTCTGGACCTCCATCTGGAGGAGGGCGGCTTTCAAAACGCTCATTGCAGTTTCCCCCGGCAGAGGACGGGCAGCTCCCCCACCACCTCGCCCCCGGAGACCAGGTAAGCCTTTTCATAGAGGTTGCAGACGGGGCAGATGTGGACGGGGATGATCTCCACCCGGTCCCCCACCTGGACGGCCTCCCGGAAGTCCTTATTATAGATGATGGCGTGCTCATCGTAGACGTCGAAGATATGGACACCGGGGAACTCCTTGACAGTCCCCAGGCCGGGGGTGGCGCAGATGCCCTTGGTCCGGGTCTGGGCGGTAAGGCCCTTGGCCCCCACGTCGGTGATGACCCGCTCCGGGGTGGGGCGGCTGATGACGGTGGTGAGGACGGTGGCGGCGCACCGGTCCAGGGTGCCGATAGCGTGGCCCTGGGAGGCGTCCATGAGGACATAGGTGCCGGGGCGGATCTCCGTCACCCCCGGCAGGATGGGAAAGCCGAACATCAGGGACGGGGTGGAGCCGATGCTCACCGTCTTGGGGTCCATCCCCCGTTCCCGGGCCAGCCGGGCGAAAGCCAGGGTCCGCTCCTGGCTGGTGATGAACTTCTCCCGGCAGTCCTCCACCGTGTCGGCGTTGTAGCAGTGGCCCTCGTGGGAGAAGATGCCGGCGAACTCCACCTGGGGGCAGGCCCGGATGGCCTCCAGCAGGGCCACAAAGGCGTCCTCGTGGAGGATGCCTGACCGCTCCTCTCCCACCTCGATCTCAATGAGGACCCGGGCGGGGGCGGCCTCCCCGGCAAAGACGGCCTGGACCGCCTCCACCTGGCAGGGGGAATCCACCCCGAAGGAGACCTTCACCCCTCTGCGGCAGAGGTCCCGGACACGGAGGAGCTTCTGTTCCCCCACGATCTCGTTGGCGATGAAGATGTCGTCAAGGCCGTTTTCGGCCATGACCTCGGCCTCCCCCGTCTTGGCCACGGTGACCCCCTTGGCCCCCAGCTCCGCCTGCATCCTGGCGATGGCGGGGCACTTGTGGGTCTTGGTGTGGGGCCGGAGGGCGACCCCCTGCTTATCCGCATAGTCCTGCATGAACCGCAGGTTGTCCAGCATGATCTCCCGGTCGATGAGGAGGGCCGGGGTATCCAGGTTCGGGTATTTCATGGCGTTTCTCCTTTCGTCTTTTCCGTCATTCCACCGAGTAAGAGCAGGGCAGCAGCGCCGCCGCCGGGACCTTCCCCGGGCCGTTCTCCCCGGGGAGGATGACCCGGCAGCCGGGCATATAGTCCCAGAGGAGCTGGCGGCAGTTGCCGCAGGGCGGGAGGATCTCCTCCCCCTCTTGGCCCCGGACGGCCACGATGGTCTCGAACTCCCGCTCCCCGCCGGTGATGGCGGCCCCCAGGGCGATCTGCTCGGCGCAGGCCCCGTGGATGGAGTAGACATTCACCCCCAGGTAGACCCGTCCGTTTTTACACCGCAGGGCGGCGCCCACCGTATGGCGGTACTGTTCCCCGTCGTAGTTTTTGCGGATGGCTTCCCGGGCGGCCTCGATGAGTTCCTGGTCCTTGGGTGTCAGTGGTTCCATACTGCTTTCTTCCTTTCCGGCTGGGATGGGGTTTTCTAAATCATAGCACGGTCAGGGGCGGGGCGCAAGGGTG
>CANOCD010000363.1 GCA_947564495.1 uncultured Angelakisella sp.
GGGAAAACCCCCTCCGGCCTGCGGGCCTGCGGGGCCGCCCCCGAGGGGCGGGGGGGTTGGGAACGGCTAGGGTGCCTCCGGCGGAATAAAGCCGCCGCCGGGCGGCGGGGGGATGGATACGGTTTTGGTGCCTCCGGCGGAATGAATCGGCCTGCGGGCCGGGGGTGGGAACGGGAGTTGTCATTCTATCCCCGGAGGGAGAAAGGCAAATTCCCCGCAGGGTGTTCCCACCTGGGCCTGCCCAAAATCCTGCCCGCCCCTTGCGTGGCCCGGGCGGAGAGGGTATAATAGGAGCATTACACCTGCGGGAACATCGGAAAGGGAGGAGAGCGGATGGACGCCCGGCGCAAGGAGCTTTTGGAGGGGATCTGGCGGGCCCAGGACGAGGCCTATGACCTGATGTTCGAGTATAACTCCCTCCCCCGTTACTACGGGGACAACATCCTTTACCAGGCCGAGGGGGAGATCATCGACCTGGTGGCCATCCACCCGGGGATCACCATCACCGCTTTGGGGGCCATCCTGCAAAAGACGCCCAGCGCCTGCTCCCAGATCGTGCGGAAGCTCCGGGACAAGGGGTGGGTGGCCCAGAGGCGGAACCGGGAGAACAACCGGCTCTACAACCTTACTCTGACCGAGAGCGGGATGCGGATCTTCCGGGACCATATCCACTTTACCCAGAAGTGCCAGGACATCACCTTCGGACTTTTGGAGGAGTTCACCGAGGAGCAGCTGGAGAGCCACCTTCGCATCCAGAAGCGGCTCATCCAGGCTTACCAGGGGGATGTGGAGCGGAGCCGCTCCCGCCTTACGGCGGAGGAGGAGCCCGAGTAACAGACGGCCTGGGTCCCCCGGGGTCCACCCGGGAGGCGGCCCAGGCGGCAGGGGGTGAGGATATGGGCTCGGCAGAGGAGCTGGGGGCCTTCTATCGGGAATACCGGTCCCCTATGGTCCGGGTGGCCCGGTCCATCCTCCGGGACGAGGGGCTGGCGGAGGACGCCGTGCAGCAGGCTTTCCTGAAGATCTTTGAAAATTTTGAAAAATTTCCTCTGGGGGACTGCAATAAAATCCGGTCCCTCGTCGTTATTATAGTCAGGAACACCGCCATCGACCTCTACCGGAAGCGGGGGCGGGAGCGGGTCATCTCCTTTGAGGAGCTGGAGCGGCCCCTCCCCGACGAGGGGAACGACCCCGAGGAGGCGGCCATCCGGGGGGAGGAGGCCCGGGTCATGGCGGGGTATCTCTCCCGGATGGAGGAGCGGTACGCCAATCTGCTGACCCTGCGGTACTACCACGGCTACCAGAACAAGGAGATCGCGGAGCTTTTGGGGATGACCCCCGCCCAGGTGGCGGTGGGGCTGTACCGGGGGCGGCAGCGGCTGAAGACGATGATGACGAGAGGAGGAGAGCCGGATGGAGGCTGAAAAGCGGCTGGACACCCTCTTGGCCCAAGGCGGGGAGGTCTACGCTCGGCAGCTGGCGTCCCAGCTGGAGGGGGGCGGGGAGGAGGAGTTCTCCCCGGGCTTTGAGGCGGCCATGGAGGGGATGCTCCGGGAGCGGAGCCGGGAGGTCAGGGTCCACGCCGGGTGGAAGCGGCAGCTTCGGGCGGCGGGGCTGGCTTTGGTCTGCCTGGCGGGCTTGGGGCTGGGGGCGATGCGGGTGGAGGCCATCCGTATCCCCTTGCTGGGGCTGCTTGTCGGGGAGGAGGAGAGCTACACCCAGGTACAGTTCCCGTCCTTGGAGGACAACGCTTCTTTCCGGGGGGAGATCCAGGATTATCTGCCCACCTGGGTGCCCCAGGGGTATTGGCTGGAGAGCGTTTCGGAGGACAGCCGGTTCATCCACGCGGCTTACGAGAAGGACAGCGGGGAGCGGCTGCTTTTGACGGCGACGCCCAGCAGCGGGTCGTCGGTGCTTTTGGACCGGCAGGGGGCGGAGGTACGGCAGCTGGAGATCGGGACGAGGGGGGCGTTTTTGGCACGGCGGGGGAGTGATGACCGGGTGGTCGTGCTGATGTATGACAACAGCTATGCTTACACGCTGACTTGTTATTTGGGGGAGGAAGATGCTGTGGCGGTGATGGAGTCGATACCGGGGGCGGGTTAAGCACAAGGTATCAATCGAGCCAGGCAAAGTTTAGGGCCGCCCTTTTTCAAAGGGCGGTGGTTTCCAAAGGCAAAGCCTTTGGTCGCCCGTCGCAACGGGCGAAATTCCCCTAGGCGGTGGCGGTCTGTACGGCTTTATGGACCGGGCCGCTGGACCAGAACGCAAAACTTCTAAAACAGGCCGCACAAAAAAACACCAGCCTAACAGGCGAAGGGCTGGTGTTTTGCATTTCAGTTTGCTATAATCGAAGTGACAACCTGCGGCCGGTAACGAGACTGCTCCTACACCCAGCCGCAGGAGCGCCCTTCGCTTTCGGTTTGTAGTCGCTGCCCTTCCGGACAGGCCCCGGCTGGGGCCGAATCCGGAACGTGCCAGGCTGTGCTCCTGATTGCCGACGCTGTTTGTTTTGTTAGGCTGTGACCCTTTGGGCGTGCGCTCATTGGGCGTGCATCCTGGGACCTGT
>CANOCD010000364.1 GCA_947564495.1 uncultured Angelakisella sp.
CGCCTGGATGTACGGCTGCGCCAAGATGGGGATGCACTTCGTGGGCCTGGGGCCCGAGGAGCTGGTCAAGGGCGTGGACCAGGAGATCTTCCGCAAGGTCCAGGAGACAGCCAGGGAGACCGGCGCCACCATCGAGATCACCAGCGACCAGAACTCCCTCGTGGGCGCGGACGTCATCTACGGCGACATCTGGGCCTCCATGGGCGAGGAGGCCCTCATCCCCGAGCGGGCCAAGCTCCTCACCCCCTTCCGCGTCACCGAGGAGACCCTGGAGCGCACCGGCAATCCCCGGGTGCTCTATCTCCACTGCCTGCCCTCCTTCCACGACTTCGAGACCAAGCTGGCCAAGGAGTGGCAGGCCAAGGGCGTGGACATCCGGGAGGTCACCGACGAGGTCTTCCGGGGCCCCCACTCCGTGGTCTTCGACGAGGCCGAGAACCGGATGCACTCCATCAAGGCCGTCCTTGTCGCCACCATCGGGTGCTGATAAAAATGCAGTCCAGCCGGTGGTGCGGCTGGACTGCATTTTGCCTATAGCCTCTGTACGCCCGCCTGCTCCAGCCAGCCCTGCAATTTCTTGGCAGGGAAGCCGGTCAGCGGAAACTCCTCTCCCGAGCGGCTGTGGATGGTCACCCGGGTGACGAAGAGGACGCTGCTGACGGAAAAGCCCTTGATCTCCGGGACCGTCAGCTCCATGAGGACGGTTCCGGTCAGGTCCATGTGGAAACAGACCCGCTGATCCGTCACATAGATTTTCCCCTGGAAGGGTTTTTTCGACAGGCCCTGCTTCTGGTAGATCGACATCGGCCCGCTCCCGAGCAGCGTCTCATCGGGAGCCTTTTGAAATTTTGCCATTGTATGCGCCTCCTGTATCAGTTTTCCAACAGACGGCCGGGGGCAGACCCGCCCCCGGGCCGCTGCCGGAAACACAAAGAGCGGTGTCGAGCGCTTCTCTCAACACCGCTTCGATCTCTTCCATGCGAACGCACAGTCATTTCCCGAATCCAGGCTTGCAATGCGGCCCGGAAGCGGGTATAATAATCCCGTGGCGCAACGTTCGTTGCTGTGCTGAGTGGCTGATTCACTCGTACAGGGCCGTAGGGTGTTTCCCCCACCCTGCGGCCTGCCCGCAAATCATGTTTCCGTGGATAATTTTACCCCATGCGCCGTGGAATTGCAAGAGCTTTTTTGAAAAATCCCGCCGCAGGCCGGCCTGGACGCAGGAGCAGCGTCCAGGCCGGTTTTTGCGCGGCAGGGGGAGGGCGTTCCTCCGGAAGGGAGCTTTCCCGGGAAATCTGCGGGCCCCTCTTGGCCCGGGAAAATGAAAAAATGTGTATGACAGCGGCCTTTTCGCGCAAACTAACCCCGAAAGGTAGGGAGAGCGATGAAGAAATTCCACATGCCGACGGCATACACGATCCTGTTTCTGTTATTGTTCCTGGTGGCGGCGGCCACCTGGGTGATCCCGGCGGGCGAGTACCAGCGCCAGGGCGAGGACGAGGTCCCGGTGGCGGGCACCTACGCCCGGGTGGAGCAGCAGCCCCAGGGGGTGGGGGACGTGATCCAGGCGTCCTTCCACGGGTTCTACGACGCGGTGGACGTGGCGCTGTTCATCCTCATGGTGGGCGGTTTTCTGGGCGTGGTGATGAAGACCGGAGCCATCGACGCCGGGGTGAGCAACGTCATCCGCATCCTGGGAGGCCGGGAAATTCTCCTGATCCCGGTGATGATGGTCCTCTTCAGCCTGGGGGGCACGTCCTTCGGGATGTGGGAGGAGACCATGGCCTTCTACCCCCTTCTGATCCCGGTGTTCGTGGCGGCGGGGTACGACCCGCTGGTGGGCATCGCGGTGGTGCTCCTGGGGAGCGGGGCCGGGGTGCTTGCCAGTACGGTCAACCCCTTTGCCACGGGCATTGCCTCCGGCTTTGCCGGGGTGAGCCTGGGGGACGGCCTGATGGTCCGGCTGGTGATGCTGGCGGTCTTTGACGCGGCGGCCATCTGGTACGTGATGCACTATGCCGCCAAGGTGCGAAGCCACCCGGAGAGATCCCTTGTGGCCGGGTTCAGCCGGAAGTTCGAGAGCAAAAAGGGCGGCGACGTGCCGGACCTGAACGGCAAGCGGAAGCTGACCCTGGCCCTCTTCGCCGGGGTGTTCCTGGTGATGGTCTACGCGGTGATCCCCTTTGACGAGATCGGCCTGCCCCTCCCGGCCCTGCACTGGTGGTTCCCGGAGCTCAGCGGCCTGTTCCTGGGAGGCGCGGTGGTCATCGGCCTGGTCTACGGCCTCAAGGAGCAGGAGCTGGTGGACTCCTTCGTCTCCGGTGCGGCGGACCTTGTCGGAGTGGCGTTCATCATCGGCATCAGCCGGGGCATCACGGTGCTCATGGACGGCGGCAAGATCACGGATACGGTCCTCTACTGGGGCGAACACGCCCTGGAGGGCGCGGGGTCGGTGGGATTTATCCTGCTGGTGTATCTGATCTACCTGCCCCTTTCAATCCTGATCCCCTCGTCCTCGGGCCTTGCGACGCTGTCGGTGCCCATCATGGCCCCGCTGGGGC
>CANOCD010000365.1 GCA_947564495.1 uncultured Angelakisella sp.
GACCTCGGGGAGCATGAACGCAAAAGAGTATGGAGGCGATTTCTGTGCTGTCCGCCTATCCTGCCTGTTTTTTCAAGGAGCCCAACGGCTACTCGGTCCTTTTCCCGGACCTGGACAAGGCCACCTGCGGGAACACCTTAGACAAGGCTTTTCTTATGGCGATGGACTGTCTGGCTGGGCTCCTTTACGAGTTCCGGAAGGATGGGAAGGAGACTCCCCCACCCTCCCGGACCGATGAGATCGACCTGGACAAGGCGCTGGCCGAGCTGTACGAGGATGAGAAGCCCGTTGTCCGTGAAGCATTTGTAAGCCTTGTCGTGGTAGACGTGGAGGAGTACGCCCGGCATCATTTTGAAAAGATGGTGAAAAGCGGGTGACGCTCCCCGGCTGGCTCAATGACCAGGCTGTCCAGGCTGGGATAAACTTTTCCCAGTTCTTCCAGGACAAGTTGAAAGAACACCTCCACGTGCAATAGAAAGGAGAAAGACACCATGGCCATCTACACCCTGAAAAACTCCCGCCTTGCCGTCCGGGTGGACGGCACCGGGGGGGAGCTTCGCTCTATCCGGACCGCCGACGGCGCCGAGTACCTCTGGCAGCCTGACCCCGCTTTCTGGGCCCGCCAGGCCCCCCACCTGTTCCCCTTTGTGGGGCGGCTCATGGAGGGCCGCTACACCTGGGAGGGGAAAAGCTACGAGCTGGGATGCCACGGCTTCTTCCGGGACCAGGAGCTGGACCTGCTGAACCAGACCGAGGACTCCATCGTCCTCAGCCTCACCGCCGCCGAGGATACCTTCCCCTCCTTCCCCCGGCCCTTTACGGTGAGCCTCAGCTACCGGCTGGCGGAAAGCCGGGTGGAGATGGGCTTCCGGGTGGAGAACCCCGGGGAGAAGGAGCTGGCCTTCGGCTACGGGGGACACCCCGGCTTCCGGGTCCCCCTGGAGGAGGGCCTGGCCTTTGAGGACTACTGCCTGGATTTCGGCGAGCCCTGCCCGGCGGTCCAGGTGGGGATGTCCGACGCCTGCTTCATCCAGGGCCCGGATACCCCCTACCCCCTGGAGGAGGGGCGGTATCTCCCCCTGCGCCACGACCTCTTTGACCGGGACGCCATCATCCTGAAGGACACCCCCGGCGCCGTCACCCTGAAAAGCCGGAAGGGGACCCGGGGGCTGACGGTCCACTACCCCGGGATGCCCTTCCTGGGCATCTGGCACAAGCCCAAGGCGGCGGCCCCCTACGTCTGCCTGGAGCCCTGGGTCTCCCTCCCCGGGCGGCAGGACGTCATCGAGGACTTCGGGGAAAAATCCGACCTGGTCCGCCTGGCCCCGGGGGAGGTCTACGAGAACCGCTGGAGCATCGAGGTCTTTTGAGCCCATCCATCCCCAAAAGCAAAGAGGAGACGGCTGGCCGTCCCCTCTTTTGGGGTGGCAGAGAAAAAGGCCGCCGTATCGGCAGCCTCGTCTCTCGGTTTACTTTCGGAGGAAATCCCTGGCCAGGATGCCGTAGAGGATCTCGTCCCGGTACTCCCCCTTGACCAGGGAGGATTCCCGGGTGAGGCCCTCCCGGACCATGCCGCACTTTTCCATGACCCGGCCCACGGCGGGATTTTCGGGGCTGTGGTAAGCCTCCATCCGGTGGAGCTCCAGGGTCTCGAAGCCCAGGCGGAGCATGAGGGTGACGGCCTGGGTCATATACCCCCGCCCCCAGTAGGGCCGGGCCAGGCAGAAGCCGAAGCTGGCGTAGTTGTGCTTTTCCACGACACGGATGTCGATGGAACCGATGCACTTGTCGTTTTCGGGCAGGGTGATGGCGTAGACAAAGGGGTTGTTGAGGAACAGGGTCTTGATGATGTGGATGGTCTCCTCGATGTTGGGGTGGAGGTCCCAGGTGAGGTGCTCGGTGACCTCCGGGTCGCTGGCGTACTCAAAGACATCCCCGGCGTCCCCCAAGGTGAACCGCCGCAGCACGATGTCCTCCCCCTCCAGCCGGGGGTAGTCTCTTAACACAAACTCGTAGTCCATTCTTTTCCGACCTCTTTTTCTCTATGTTGGCTTTCTTATTATCGCTGATGGCGGGGTGGTTGTCAAGCCCTTCTTTGGGGGAGCCGGGGCCTGTCCATCCCCGGCGGGCCAAGGGGCCCGTGCCGGACGGGACGGGGCTCTTTCCCCTCCGGGGGAGGGGGTCCCCGGGGCGATCCCCCCTGGGGGAACGCCCCAAAGGGGGATGGCGGGGGCGGTTTTCGGCCCCGGGGCAAAAAAATTTGACTTTTTTTGCCTGAAAAGCAAAAAAGGAGTTGTGCGCCGGGGAAAAATCGTGTATAATAGATGCCGAGGCACAATCAGTGCAAGCAGGAGCGGAGTGGTACCAACACCCCGCCCCCTGTCTACGGAGACGCAACCTCCATACACAACGGCTTCAAGCCGCGACCTGCAACCACTATTATACCGTTTCGTCCCTGGAATTGCAAGACAGTGTAGGCGGGCGGGAAAAATAGTTTGTGTGTTGTACTTGTCAGCGGCGCGGGTGTATGGTTAGTTTTCCATACCCCGCGCT
>CANOCD010000366.1 GCA_947564495.1 uncultured Angelakisella sp.
CCCTTTCTTAGCTTCTTTTTCTCGAAGTGACAACCTGCGGCCGGTAACGAGACTGCCCGACACCCAGCCGCAGGAGCGCCCCCGCTTTCGCCCTGTACCGCCTGCCCTTCCGGACAGGGCCCCCGCAGGGGCCCGAATCCGGAACGTGCCAGCTGGCGGTTTAGGCGCAGGCGGCGGAGCCCTCCCAGCGGAATAAACGGCCAACCCGCCGGGGATAGAGAGGCAGCCCCGTTCCTCCCCTCCCCCACGACCTTGACTGCCTATCCCATTCTGTGCTATGATAAAACCCAGAAAGGAAGGAGGCGCCCCCATGACCAAACGAAAACCCATCTTCATCGCCCTGCTCGCCGCCGTGGCGCTCCTGGTGGCCGGCATCCTCATCGCCCAAAGCCTCCCCAAGCCGGAACCGGCCTTTGCCGCCCCTTGGACAGAAATTCTGCGGAGCGGGCGGTACTACATGGACTGCTCGGTCCCCTGGCTGCTGAACCAGCCGGAGCCGGTGGAGCTGGAACTGGCCCGGGACGGGGAGGTCACCTTCCAGCGCTACCCGGTGGAGGACGGGCCCCTGGTCTCCACGGCCCGGGACGGGACCATCAAGGTCTGGCTGAACGGGGAGCTTTTGGAGGAGAGCCGGGGGAGGATGGACAACACCGCCCCTGATTACTCCGGGATGCGATACCTCGGCGAGGAGGGCCGGATCAGCCTGGAGGACCAGGACCTGGCCTACGCCGCCTACATCAACGGGGATATCCGCCTGCGCCTCCTCTTTGCGGGGGATACCCTTTGGGGGCTGCAAAGCGAGGGGAGCGACAACGTGACCCGGGTCCTCTCCCTCACCGGGGAGATCCCCCAGGAGATCCAGGACTGGATGGCAAAGTAAACCGATACAAACCACCGGCGGCAGGAGAAGGGCCTCTCCCGCCGCCGGCGTTTTTTATTCGTAGATATTCCACGGGGACAGCGCCGTAGGGTTCTCGGTGACAGTCCGGCCCTCATACTCCAGGGGGCGGCCCTTTTCCACCAGGCGGCCCATGATGACAAAGCGGTAACCGTTGGGGTAGGTGGGGACGATGCGGCGGCAGCAGGTGGAAAGGGTCATGATCCGGTCGTCGGCGGTGACCTCCACCCCGAAGTCGAAAAGGCTCTTCCGCTTCGCCTCGGCCAGGATGGCCTCCATCTGGCTCCGGCTGGGGTCGGGGATGTTGTAGACAAAGCTGGTCTTGGTGTGGAATGCGGCGAACACCTCAAAGACCATGCTCTCCTCTCCGGTGGCAAAAAGGAAGTAGGGGTGGGCCAGGCAGTAGTCCTTCTTCTGATACCGCTTCAGCTCGGTGAAATGCTCAAACTCCCGGGAAGCCTCCACCCCGCCGTCTGGGTTCTCGTCCTTGCTGTGGGCGTAGAGGACCAGGTTCTGGGACTGGCTGTCCCGGCCGGTCAGCCTGTTGCGGAAGTCGGAGACGATGGCCCCGTTTTTGTCCTCCGCCTTGTAGTCGTTGTGCTTCAGGTAGTAGGTGTTGTCCTCCACCTGAAAGACCGGGCTGTCGATGGTGGTGCCCCCCAGATAGAGCCAGCCCACGGTGTCCGGGTTCACCTCCCGGAAGGCCGCCACGTTTTTTACCATGTCCTCCCGAATTTCCCAGAAGGCCCGCTGGTCCCCCTGGGTCCAGGCGGAATGGCTCTGGCCGCTTTCCTCCGGGGTCTCCGGCTGGGATGGCTCCCCCTCCGGGGCGGACGCCGGGGGAGTGGGCTCTTCCTCCCCTGCCTGGTCCAGGGGATCGGGGATGGCCGGGGCGTCCGACTCCGGGGCCTGGACCGGCGGGGGTTCCTGGATGGAGCCGGATGGGGCTTCATCCGGGGCGGCGGCCTCCGGCTGGGCGGCGCTGGATGGCGGCGGCCCGGCAGGGGCGGGGGTCTCCGGGGCAGAGGGCCCCGCCGGGGCGGGGGACTCCGGGGCCGGGGCGGCAGGGGGCGTCCCGGCGCAGCCCGCCAGGAACAGGGCCAGGGCCAAAAGGAAAGCGGCCGATCTTCTCATAAACCACACCTCCAAAAAATACCTCGTCATTCTATAGGTGCGGGAATTTTGTCAAAATGATGCAGGGGGAAGAAAAAAAGCCCCCCAAATCAGCGGGGGGCGGAGGGTCAGCCGTTGTAGTGGCCCATGCAGGAGAGCAGTTCCAGGGTATCGTCCCGGACCCGGTAGATGAGGCGGTGCTCGTCGGTGATGCGGCGGCTCCAGCAGCCGGAGAGCTGGCCCTTCAGCGGCTCGGGCTTACCCAGGCCGGAGAAGGGGGCACGCTCGGTGTCCCGAAGGAGCTGATGGATCTTCTCCACCATCTTCTTATTGTGGTTCTGCCAGTAGATATATTCATCCCACGCCCGGTCGTTCCAAAGTTTTCTCATTCCTCCACCTCAAGCAACTCGTGCTCCTTGCCTTGCCCCGCATCCATTGCGGCAATGCGCTGGAGAAGCTCCTCCTCGGTGATGGTCTCGGTGTAAACGGGGCTGGCGTTCAGCTCAAAGGGGATGCGCCGCTCCCGGACAGCCTTTTT
>CANOCD010000367.1 GCA_947564495.1 uncultured Angelakisella sp.
CGTAGAAGTCGGTGATAAAAAGCATATACTCGTCCAGCAGGTCCTCAAAGGGACACTGGGTGATGTCCCTGGGGGAACCGCCCTCCTCCCCGTAACAGTCCGGCTCCATCTGGAAGGAGAGGGAGGTAACGTAGACCATCCCCCCTGTCACAATGCCGTAGGGGTCTTTGGTCCGGTAGATGCCCTCCTCGATCCGCTCAAAGCCCGGGCCTGCGTACTTCTCCGGGGTGTAGTCCCGAAAGTGTGTCATGTGCCATCCGTCCTTTCCGTTTCTGTTTCCCTTTCTGCCGGGGGTTCCTCCCCGGCGGGGGTCTCCGCCTCGGGGCTTTCCTCCTCCCGGGACGGCTCCTCCCCGGGGACCTCCGTTTCCTCCGTCACCACCGGGGGCTTGTCCTCCAGCCGCTCCTCAAACTCCCCGGGGTAGAACCGGGGCCTTTGGGGCCGCTCCAGGTAAAAGGCCGGGTCGTAGTCCCGGGAGGGCAGGGGGCAGGGCCGCCCCCGCCCCGCCAGCAGCAGGAACAGGCCCAGCAGCCCCAGAGAGGCCAGGGAGCAGACCGCCCCGGGGACCAGCCCCGGCGTCCGATAGTCGAACCGGATGACCGCCTCCCCGGCGGGGACCCGGACGGCCATAAAGCCGATGTTGGCCTTTTCGATCCGGGCGGGCTCCCCGTTCACCGTGGCGGTCCAGCACTTGTCCCAGGGCACCGAGAAAAAGACCAGCCGCTCCCGGCCAAAGTTGGCCCGGGCGGTAAAGCCCTTCTGGTCGATGGCAAAGCTGTCGCAGGTCATCATCAGCCGGTCGGCCACGTCCAGCTCCAGCTCGTCGGCGGCAAGGCCCCCCTGCCAGTCGGGCTCCACCGGCTTCAAAATGTCCTTGTGCCGGGCGGCGGCCTCGTCCTCCAGGTAGATGCCGTGGAGGAGGGCCCGGGACTTGTAGTCGGTGGGCAGGGCCTCCCAGTCCGCCTGGGTGATGACCCGGTCGTAGGAAAAGCCCATGGGCAGGAAGTTCTGGTTCTGGTAGATGTTGTAGCCCAGGCGGTTATCCACCAGGGAGAAGCCCCGCATGGGGGCCTGCTCTTTCTCCCCCTCGGCGATGTAAAGCCACTTCACCGAAAGGAGGCTCCGCAGATGGACATACTTGGCGTCCGGCTTGGAGGAGACGTCCCGCTTCACCCCCACCTCGGGGTAGAACTCCATGATGGAGGTGGGCACCACGCTGTGGAAGCACTGGATGTTGGGCAGGTCCCAGTACATCCCCAGGTTGTCGCTCCCCTTGTAGATGTCGCTCCGGGCGAACTCCCCGTCGGGCTCCACCGCCATCATCCCCCGCCCCGGGAGGGCCTTGTCCGAGATCCACCGGTTGTCCGAGTAGGTGGCCTTGCCGATGAGCATCATGGTGAAGGCAAAGACGAAGCACCCCACCAGGATGGCGGAGCAGAACCGCTCCTTGAACCGCTTGTCATCCCCCCGGTAGTGGTAGACCAGAAAGGCGGTGAGGAGAAAGAACACCAGGGTCAAAGACCCGGTGGTGAGGAACTTTTCCAGGTATTTGTAGAGGCCGAACTTCCAGACCCCCTCCACCCGCTTGGGGGTCAGCCCCGAGATGACCAGCAGGAGGACGATGGCCCCCCCTGTGACCCGGATGGCCTTGACGAACCGGGCCCGGTCGGCGTGTTCCAGGGCGATGGCGGTGGCCAGGACCATCATCAGGGTGGGCATATAGTACCACCGGGCGTAGTAGGAGTAGTTTTCCAGCACAAAGAGGTGGTTCCCCATGGGCACCAGGGCCAGGATAGCGGAGACAGCCAGGATCTTTTTCAGCCAGCTTTTCCTGGCGGCGAAGAAGTAGGCCAGCACCCCCACCGCCCCCGCCACCGGCAGGTAGGCGGAAAGGGAGGCCCACTGGGCCCCGTGGTCAGGGAAGAAATTGTTGAGTGCGGGCATATCCGGGGCGAAGAAGAAGCTGTGGACGATGCCCAGATACCGCTGGGGGTTGGAGTAGTACCAGAGGCTCCCCCCCAGCAAAAGGTTGCTGTCGGTGGTCCGGGGGTTGCCCAGAATGGCCAGCACCGAGGGGAGGAAGGCGAACATGGCAAGGCCCATCCCCAACAGGGCCTCGGCGGCCAGGAGGAAGAACCGCTTGGCGGTCATCCGCCACTGGGGGGAGGAGAGGCGGCAGAAGAAGTAAAAGACAGTAAAGACCACCTCCCCGATGAAAAACCAGTAGTTCACCACGGCGTTGACGGCGATGCCAAGGGCGAAGAAGCCGTACTTGTTTTCAGTCATGGCCTTCTCCAGCCCGATGAGCAGCAGCGGGAAAAAGACGATGGCCTCGTGGAAGTGGTTGAAGAAGATGTTGTAGACCGAAAAGCCGGAAAAGGCGTAGAGGAGGGCGCAGAACACCGCCCAGTCCCCGTCCCGGACGAACCGCCGCAGATACCAGTAGGCGGTCAAAGCGGCGCACCCGGATTTCAGCATCAGCAGGGGGGCCATGAGATGGGGCAGAAAGCTGGTGGGGAAGGGGATGGTCAGCCAGAAGAAGGGG
>CANOCD010000368.1 GCA_947564495.1 uncultured Angelakisella sp.
CCCCCTCCGGCCTGCGGGCCTGCGGGGCCGCCCCCGAGGGGCGGGGGGATGGGACTGGCTAGGGTGCCTCCGGCGGAATGAATCGGCCTGCGGGCCGGGGTTGGAGGAGACAACCCATATCCTTTTGCTATCGGTATTGGGGGCTTAACCAGAAACGAGCTTTGCACTCCATCCCCCCGCCGCCCGGCGGCGGCTTTGCTCCGCCGGAGGCGCCAAAAACTTTGCCTGGCTCGATCGATACCTTGTGCGTATCTCGGCCTCACATCATCTCCGGCGCCGAAATTTTCAGCAGCCCCAGCACATTGGCGATCACCGTCCGGGCTGCCACGCAAACCGCCAGCCGTGCCTGCTGCAAACTGTCCTGCTCCCCCTTCACCCGACAGGTGTTGTAAAACTTGTGGAACAGCGTCGCAACATCATAAACATACCGGGTCAGCCGTGCCGGATCATAGTCCCGGGCCGTGTCAATGATCTCCTGGGGCAGCCGCCCCAGCTTCCGGATCAGCTCCCGCTCCTCCGGCGTGACAAGAAGCTCCAGCTCGTAATCCTCCACCTCCCGGGGCACGATCCCCTCCGCCGCCAGGTTCTTGAGGATGCTGCAAATACGAGCATGGGCGTACTGAACGTAGTACACCGGGTTGTCGCTCTGCTCCTTCACCGCCAGGTCCAGGTCAAAGTCAAAGCTGCTCCCCGGCTCCCGCATATTGAAGAAGTACCGGGCGGCGTCAATGGGGATCTCTTCGGTGAGGTCCGCCAGGGTGATGGACCGCCCGCTCCGCTTGCTCATCCGGTAGGGCTCCCCGTCCTTCATCAGACGGACCAGCTGCATCAGGACAATGTCCAGCTTGTCCCCATCTAGCCCGATGGCGTCCATAGCTCCCTTGAGCCGGGCCACGTGGCCGTGATGATCCGCCCCCCAGATGTTGATGACCCGGTTGTACCCCCGGGTGGCGAATTTGTTGTAGTGGTAGGCAATGTCCGCCGCAAAGTAGGTGGGGATGCCGTTCTGCCGCACCAGCACCTCGTCCTTCTCCCCGCCGAAGGCGGTGGCCCTGTACCACACCGCCCCCTCCTGGCGGTAGATGGCCCCCTTCTCCTCCAGCTTGCGGATGACCTCGTTGATGGCGTCCGGGTGGAGCTGGCTCTCCAGGAACCAGACGTCAAAGTCGATGCGGTAGGTATGGAGGTCCCGCTTCAACGCCTCGATGTTCTTGGGCAGGGCGTACCCCACCAGAGCGGTTTTCCGCTCCTCCTCGGAAAGCCCCATGAGGCTGTCCCCGTGGGCCTCGGCGTAGGCCCTGGCGTGATCCCGGATGTCCTCCCCGTGGTAGCCGTCCTCGGGGAACTCCACCGCCTCCTCCCCCAGGAAGATCTGCTGGTACCGGGCGGAAAGGGACTTGCCGAACTTCTCGATCTGGTTCCCGGCGTCGTTGACGTAGAACTCCCGGGTGGTGTCACAGCCGCTCCAGTCTAAGGCGGCGGCCAGCACGTCCCCGATGGCCCCGCCCCGGGCGTTGCCCATGTGCATAGGCCCGGTGGGGTTGGCGGAGACGAACTCCACCATCACCTTTTCCCCCTTGCCGTAATTGCTGCGCCCGTAATCGGGCCCCTTTTTCAAAATTTCCTCCACCTGGGCCACGTACCAGTGGGGCTTCATGAAGAAGTTGATGAACCCCGGCCCGGCGATCTCCCACCGGTCGATGTCGGTCTCCCGGAGGTTCATCCGGGCGGTGATGATGGCGGCCAGCTTCTGGGGGGCCATCCGGTAGGTGCGTGCGTTGACCATGGCGGCGTTGGTGGCAAAGTCCCCCTTGGAGGTGTCCCCGGGGACCTCCACCGTGTAGTCGGCGGGCAGCCCGGCGGGCAGCTCCAAGGCGGCCTGGGCGGCAAGGATGGCGTCCCGGACGATCTTCCGGATCTGCTCCTGGGTGTTCATGGCGACACTTATCATAACGTTTACGGCTCCTTTTGTTTTGTACTTCCGGTCAAACTTATCCCCGGGCCGCCGGGGCCTCCTCCGCCCGGAGGCGGGATTTGGGCACCACCGACACCGACACGTGGTTTTCGCTGGTCAGGGCGGTGTTCAGGTCCAGGGAATACCCGAAGGAGATGTTCCCCCCCTCGCTGGAAAGGCTGCTCTGGAGGTGGTCGCAGCTGACCCCGATGATCATGCTGCCGAAGCCCAGGTCGTAGCTGCACTGGTGGCGCTTGCCCTTTTCCACGATGAGCTGGGAGTTGACGCTCCCCGACCGGGTCAGGGTCACCCGGTCCTCCTTTTCCTCGTAGAACAGGGTGGTGCTGGCCCCCTCGAAGCCGGTGGCCTCGCTCTCCTCGTAGGTGATGAGATACCCGTCCTTCCGCTTGGAGAAGAACCCGGTGGTCAGCAGCTCCACCACATCGTTGTCCCCGTCCACCCGCTGGATGCCTTGAATTTTTATCAGTGCTTCCTTTTGCTTGCTCATTCCTTCTCTGTTTCCTTTCCTATGATGTTTGGATTAGCGGCTATTTCATTAACTTTAGCACCCAAATATTA
>CANOCD010000369.1 GCA_947564495.1 uncultured Angelakisella sp.
GATCTTCACCGGTTTCCCGTCCAGGAGGATCTCCCCGGAGGTGGGCTGGAGCAGTCCGTATATCATGTTCATCAGGGTGGATTTTCCCGCTCCGTTTTCCCCGACGATGGCGTGGATCTCGCCCCGCCCCACGGCAAAGCTGATGTCGTCGTTGGCCACGATGGCGGGGAACACCTTGGTGATATGCTTCAGTTCGATGATGTTATCTGTGTTCAATCCCTATCCCCCTCTTTCTCCACGGTCCGGGGCGGAAGGACGGAACGGCCCGTCCTCCCGCTGCCCCGCCCCGGGCTCTTTTATTTCTCGTAGCGCAGGGTAAAACCTTCGACCTCCTCCGGGGAGGAAGGGACGACGATCTCCCCGGAGATCACTTTGTCCCGGATGGACTTGTAGGCCGCCATAGTCTCCTCGGGGATGATCTTCATCAACTCGGCGTTGTCCTCGTTGAAGATCAGGTCAACACCACCCTCCTGAGTGCCCAGAACATCCCACTGGCCGCCCTTAAAATTGCCGGTCTCCACGATGCCTTTGATGTAGTTGTAGCCCACCTTGTCGATGGTCTTGACCTGGGAGCAGACGATGCGGTCGGGCATCAGGTGGAACTGGCCGTCGGCGGCGCCGCAGATGTAGTTGTCGCCCCCCAGCTCCTGGGAAGCCTGAAAAGCGCCCAGGTTGGAACCGGCGGCGCAGCAGGCCAGCCAGTCATAGCCCTGGTTGTAGTAGAGCATAGCGGTCTCGTAGCCCTTGTTCACGTCGGTAAAGCCCACCACCGCTGTGGAGGGGTCCTCCCCCAGCACGTACTTGGCCCCAGCCCGGAAGCCGCTGTTGAAGCGGACCATGGTGCCGCCGTCGCCCCCCTGGAGCTGGGCCACCTTGCCGGTCTTGCTCATCAGGGCGCAGAACACGCCGTTGAGGAAAGCGGATTCATGCTCCCGGTAGGAGACCTCGTAGATGTTCTTGCAGCTCTCCGACAGGCCGCCCGTTCCGTCAGCGTCCAGCACGGCGAAGGGGAAATCGGGGTACTCCTTGGCAACCTCCATCAGGGGGTCGTTCCAGGTGTTCACCGCAATGATGACCAGGTCGGAGCCGGTGGCGATAACGGTACGCAGGGTATCCGCAACGGCGGAGGTCTCCACATTCTCAATGATGGAGTATTCCGCCCCGAAATCAGCGGCGGCTTCCTTCAGCCCTTTATCCACCACGTCGGCAAAGGACTGGGAACCCAGTGTGGCGCTGTGGACAAACACATACTTCAGCGGCTCTTGGGCTTGATCCGGAGAGTTCGGCGTGCCACCGGTGTTTCCGCCGCCGCTTGGGGCGTTTCCGCCGCCACCGCCGCAGGCTGCCAGAGAAAGGGCCATAGCCGCTACCAGGAAAAGAGCCATCCATCGTTTCATTTTCGTTTCCTCCTTTGAATTTTCAGTCCGCGCGGGCGGACAGATCACCGGTCCTCGTACTGCTTCAGCAGGGAAAGGTAGAGCCGGGCAAACCCTTCTGTGGATACTGTCTCCACAAACCAGAGGTTTTTCTCCTCCTCGGTCTTGCGGTAGTAGTTCCGCTTGTCCACATAGGTAAAGCCGTTCATAAAGCTGCCCTGGCACTCCACACGGCAGTAGTATTTCTTCCAGGTGAAAAGTTCCGGGGCGATGACGAAGGCCATGGTCCCCTGGTCAAGAAGGGCGAAGCGGTCGGTCTCGTTGAACTTCTCCAGGTCCTCCCGGGAGTGGGTCTCCTCCCCGCTGTTGGCATTGATCCTGTCCAGGTCCTCTTTGGAGATGACCCTGGGGGCAAATTCGGTGCGGTAGATAAAATCCGCCGCCGGGCTTTTCATCCGCCGGATCTCCTCTGTCTGGGCCCTGGTGACACAGGCGCCACGGAGGGTGTCCAGGGGGCAGGCGTAAAAGTCCACGCCGCTTTCCAGGCAGATACGGAAGGCTTCCGGGTCCACCATGACGTTAAAGGTCCCCAAGGGGGCGGGGTTCCCGTCCTGGTAGGAGACCCCCATAAAGACGATGCGGGCGATCTTCCCCTTCAGGTCGGGCCGGGAGAGGAGCAGGATGGCCACGTTGGTCATGGGGCCCAGGGCCACGATGGTCACCGGCTCCTCCCGCTCCTCCAGCACCTTGGCCATATAGGCCGCCGCTGGCAGGGACGTTTCGGCCTTGGTCGTGTTCTCCGGGAACCGATAGCCCTGGATGCCGTTCCCCCCGTGGACCAGGCTGGCCCGGAAGGGCGGGCGGACCAGGGGCCGGTCCGCCCCCTTGGCCACCGGGATGTCCTCCCGGCCAAAAAGTTTCAGAACATTCAAGGTGTTGGGGTGGGTGTGCTCCAGACTGACGTTGCCGGAAACGGTGGTCACCGCCAGGATGTCCAGCCGGTCGCTGGCGCAGGCCATCATCAGGGCGCCGGCGTCATCCACGCCGGTGTCGCAGTCGATCATAATGGGGACCCTTTTTTCCATTCTTTTTTATACCTCCCTGCTCGTGTTGTTTCCATCGGGAAACGGCCGCCTCGCCGTTCCCCTGCA
>CANOCD010000370.1 GCA_947564495.1 uncultured Angelakisella sp.
CGGGACGGTTTCCATGTTTTGCCATAAAAAAATCCGGAGGGTAGGGCCCTCCGGCAGAGTTCGTTACAACTGGGGCAGGGCCGACACCAGAATGAGGAAGGAGAACAGGAAACTGAACCCCCCGCAGACCAGGAGGTAGCCCCGCCGGGCCCCCTTGCGCTTGATGTTCCGGGAGATGCCTCCCACCAGCCCCATGGTGACCACCAGGGCCCCCAGCACAAAGAGGACCCGCCAGTGGTTGGCGCTGAGGGCCTCGGAGAGTTTATCCAGCTGGGGCGCCAGCCCGTAGGCCAGGATGTTGGTCCCCGGCACGATGAGCAGCGGCAGCACCGCCACCACCGTCCCCCGCCCCCCGCTGCGAAGGGTGAAGTAGCACATGGTCAGCACCAGGACGGACAGGATCAGACTTTCGGTGAACATAGAGTAGTACCTCCTTTTTGGGGGAGTTGCAGAAAGGCTCCCTCCCAGTGGGAGCGGTCGCTGTTTCGGGCGGTAAGTGCCGGGGTTGGCTTGGGTCCCTCCGTTCCGGATTCGGGCCCTGCGGGGCCCTGTCCGGAAGGCCAGCGCCTACAGGGCGGAAGGTCGGGTGCTCCTGCGGCTGGGTTTGGGGCAGGCTCGTTACCGGCCGCTTGCTGTCACTTCGCTTTTCCCGGGTGCGGAAGAGAACCCGGCCCTTCGTCCCAAACACCATATTTTTTGCGGCGGCCGGTTTCGATGGGTTTTGTTGGGTCCGGTCCGGTTTTTGGCCCGGTCTTTCGGTTCGTATCATGGGCCGCCTAGGGGTATTTCGCCCTCTGCGGAGGGCGACCAGGGGCGTCGCCCCTGGACCCTACCGCCCTTTGAAAAGGGCGGCCCTAAACTTTGCCTGGCTCGATTGCGACCTTGCGGCTTATCCCAGCGCCTTGTCAAACACGGCCTTGGCCGCCTCCACGCCCTCCTTGCTGCCGATCACCAGGGCCACGATGTCCCCGGAGGCCAGCACCTGGGCGTTCTCCTCCACCACAGTATATTCCTCCGGCAGATACCCGTCAAAGCTGTCCTTCAAGTCGGCGATCCGCTTGTCGCAGATCCCCTTGACAGCGTCCACATCCTTGGTGTCCCCCGCCTTGAACACCGCCACCTCCTCGGCGATCCACATTGAGCTCATATAAACACGGTACTCCGAAACAGCCTCCCCCAGGTCGTAGTAGTTGGCCGCCGTGTCCCCCGTAAGCTCGATCATCTCCCCCTGGGCCGACAGCGCCTTCAACATATCGTCCGCCAGCGACTTGGGGTCGGCGGTCTTAGCCTCCTCCTTCCCCCCGCAGGCAGCCAGGGAGAGGACCAGAAGAACAGACAGCAAAAGAGCAGCAAAACGTTTCATGATGACAAGACCTCACTTTATCGTTGTTGTGTGAAAAAACAGGATCGGATCAGGATGCCCCGTGGGTCCGCAGATAGTCGAACCACTTGCGGTACCAGCTGGACCCGAAGTGGATGCCATCCTTGGGGCTGGCGCTGTTGGGCAGGCACCCGTCGGCGTCCTTGAACTCCTCCGCCACGTTGAGGTAGAGGACCCCCTTCTCCGCCGCCAGCTCTTTGAGGATGGCGTTGTACCGGTCGATCTTGGCGTTGTCCGCCACGGCGTTGGCCCGCTTCTCGTAGTCCGCCGTCACCGGCAGGATGGACTGGATGTAGAGCAGAGCGTCGGGGTGCTGGGAGACCAAGGTGTCCACCACCCGGGCGTAGGCCGTCCGGAAACTCTCCTCGTCGGAAAGAAGGCTGTTCACCCCCATCATCAGATAGATCTTCCCCGGGGAGTAGTTCTTGGTGGCCTCCAGGATGGGCACCTTGCTCCCGTCCGCCAGGGTGATGGCGTCCTTGGTGTAGAGGCTATCCAGATTCACCCCGGTGCTGGCCAGAACCGTTGCGTTGTTCATCACGTCGTAGAGCTTGATGCCCTCGGTGATGGAGTCCCCCACAAAGAGGGCGTCGTCAAAGTAGCTGGAGGAGAGCCAGTCCCCCTCGCCCACCTCCGGGTCGCTTGGCGGCTGGAAGTCCACTTGGGAGGTACTGGAGCCGTCCCCCTGGGACCCTTCCTCCCCCGGGGGATCAAAGGTGACGTCGGAGGTCACCTCCCCCTCCCGGGAGCCGCCCTCCCCGGCCTGGGAGTCCTCCGCCGTCCCCTTCTGGGAATTGGCCGCCGCTACCGTGGAGGCGGTGAGAGGGGCCAGAGGGGGCTGGTACTCCACCGGGTCCAGCAGCTGCCAGACCCCGGCCCCCAGCACGGCGATAGCCGCCGCCCCCAGCAGGGTGACAAAAAAGGACCGCAGCCCGCTGCTCCTCCGCCGCTTGGGCTGGTAGGACGGGCTTCTTTGCTTCTTCATGGATCTATCCTTCCTTGGTTTAGATGATGATCAGGAAAAGGCTCCGCCTGGGTTTCCCAAACATTATAGCAAAGATTCTGTGAAAAAGCTAGTTCCAGACCTTTAATTTTCCATGAAATCGCCCCCCTATACGGAAAGTATTCAACATTTTCCACCGAGT
>CANOCD010000371.1 GCA_947564495.1 uncultured Angelakisella sp.
CTCTAAGTAAACGTCGGAGAGGTACTGGTCCAAGGTCTGGTAGTCGGGAAAAGTTCCCGCCCAGACCGAGACCCAGCCCTCCTGATCCTGGTAATCGTAGATCATGGCGTCCGGCCCTCCTTCGTCACTCCAGCACCAGGGCCTTCATGGGGCAGAAGTTGGCGCATTTGCCGCACCGGATGCAAAGGTCGTGGTCCACCACCGGGGCTTCAAAGTCCTTCTGGCTCAGGGCGCCCGCCGGGCAGACCGCCATGGCGGGGCACTTGTGGTCCTGGGGGCAGTTCTCCAGGATGACCGTCAGTTTCTTCTCCATGCTCTGTGATCCCTCCCGGCTGTCAGCTGAAATCAAACATGGCCTTGGTCCCTTGGGGACCGGATTGGAGCTGGAGCTTCCCCCCCAGCTTATCCCGGACGATGGTGGAGATGAGGTCCAGGCCCAGGCTCTCCTCCCCCTTTTGCCCCAGGGGGAAACCCTGGCCGTCGTCCTCCACGGTGATGGTGGCGGTCTCCCGCCCCCGGAGGAGGGTGACGGTGACCCGGCCCTTCTGCCGCCCGGGAAAGGCGTGCTCCAGGGCGTTGGTCATCAGCTCGTTGACCACCAGGGCGATGGAGGTTGCCTTGTCCGAGGAGACAGCCATCTCGTCCCCCCGGACCGAGATGAGGATCTCCTGGCCCTGGGGGAGCATGGACTGGAGGTTCCGCCGGAGCTTTTCCAAAAGGGGGCGCAGCTCCACCCGGTCGTCCCAGTCCCCTGTTGTCAGTATATCATGGATGGCGGCGATTGACAAGACCCGGGAAGTATTTTCCCGAAAAGCCCGGCGGAGCTGGGGGTCGGCGGACTTCCGGGCCTGGATGTTGAGGATGCTTGCCACCAGCTGGAGGTTGTTCTTGACCCGGTGGTGGATCTCCTTCCTGGCCACGGCGTGGCTGTCCCCGGCGGAAAGTCCCAGCATGGAATCGGTGCGGCTCTCCCGCTCCCGGGCCAGTTCCCGGAACTTCCGTTCCCGGGACAGGGTGCCGCTGACGTCCTTTTCCCGGATGAGGACGGCGATGACCTTCCCCCCTCGGTCCCGGATGGGGGCGGCGTCCTGGCGGACGGTCTGGTCCTCCTGGGTGACGGCCTTCAGGTCCCGGACTACCATGCCGGTTCGGAAGGCGTGGTAGACGGCGGGCTCCTTCTCCCGGAGGGCGGCCTGGCCCAGGACGCTGCGCTGGTAGGCGGAGACGATGCCGCTGGGCCGGGCGTGGGCCACCACCACGGCGGTCTCCCCGGCCCGGTCCAGACAGTCGATGAAAACGTCGGCCCCGGTGAGGTCGGCCATATACTGGAGGGAGGCGGCCACTCCCTCCAGGAGGTCCACCTGGTCGCTGTCCAGGGCGGTATGGGTCCAGCAAAGCTCCCGGAGGGTCATAAGGGCAGCCCTCCCCGGTCCAGGATAAGTTGGGCGGCCTCTTCGGGGGGGATGCCCCGCTCCTTTGCCAGGGCGGTGACGGCCCGGTAGGCTTCAGGCTCGGAAAGGCGGTCGGAGCGGGAGAGGAGCTCCTTGGCCCGGCGGATGACCTCCCGGCCGCTCTCCTGGGCGACCACGGCCCGGGCCAGGGCGGCCAGGGTGGCTCGCTTTTCCATGGCCAGCTTTTGGAGGCGGCGGTAGGCGTCCCCTTCGGGGATGGATTCCTTCTTGGCCAGGAGGGCTTTGGCCCGGTCGATGACCCGCTGGTCCTCCATCTTCTCCCGCATTTCCGCTGTTTCCCGGCGGGCGTCCCGGAGGCGCTGGGCCTGGGCCATGGCGACCTCCAGGGTGGGGAGGAGGAGGCGTTCCTCCACGGGTTTGACCAGGTAGCCGGTGACGCCGATGCGGTTGGCCTTTTCGATAAGCTCCCGGTCCCGGAAGGCGGTTAGGATGACGACGCAGCCGGCGAGGTCTTCGCTGATGATGGTTTCGGAGGCGGTTAGGCCGTCGAAGACGGGCATACGGATGTCCATGAGGACGACGTCGGGGTGATGGCGGCGGCAGAGTTCGATGGCGTCGAAGCCGTCGGCGGCGTCGCCGAGGACGGAGAAGGACATTTCCTCCAGCATTTGGCGGAGGTCCAGGCGGGTGATGGGTTCGTCGTCGACGACGATGGCGGTGGGGTTGGCGGGCATAGCGGGGCACCTCCGGTGGGGTGATATGGTTGGGATAAGCACAGGGTAAAAACCGAGACAGGCAAAGTTTAGGGCCGCCCTTTTCAAAGGGCGGTGGAGTCCAGAGGCGAAGCCTTTGGTCGCCCGCCGCAACGGGCGAAATACCCCTGGGCGGTGGCGGCCTGTACGGATGTATGGACCGGGCCACTGAACCGGACCGCAGACCTATAAAAACCGGCCGCATCAAAAATTATGGCGTCTAGGACGAAGGGCAGGCTTTTCCTTTTGTACCCGCTGAAATCGAAGTGACAACCTGCGGCCGGTAACGAGACTGCACCGATACCCAGCCGCAGGAGCGCCCCTCGCTTTCGGCTTGCAGTCGCTGCCCTTCCGGAC
>CANOCD010000372.1 GCA_947564495.1 uncultured Angelakisella sp.
AACCAGAGACAGGTCCTAGGATGCACGCCCAATGAGCGCACGCCCAAAGGGTCACTGCCTAACGACAGGCACAAGGTCGGCAATCAGGAGTACAGGCCAACGTATCAGGGGAAAGGGTGTGCAGGGTGGTAGCGCCTAGGCCCCCTGCGGGGGCCCTCCGGACGTGGGCTTCGCCCAACCTCTCCGTCGCCTGCGGGCGGTCTTGCAGACGTGGGCTACGCCCAACCTCCCCTTTCAGGGGAGGCACGGCCTAAGAGCCGCCTTCGGCGGTTGGCCGTGAAGGGCCGCCTGACGGCGGCCTTTAGCGGGGACGGCGGAGGCCCTGGCGGGGGCGATAGGATTGCTTTCTATTCGGAGGTCAGCGGCAGGCACAACTTTACACGGCCAACCGCTATGGGCGGCTTTTAGGCCAAACCTTCCTCCGGGAGGGAGGCTTTGGAACGGCGGAATGGCTTGGGGTGCGGGCCTTGACCGGAAAATCAAAGGAGGGATCTTGAATGGCGGAGCGGGTCTGGCGGCTTTTGACCACGGGGGTGGATGGCCGGGTGAAGCTCTTTGGGGGGAATATCTTTGAGGCGGAATGGCGCCCTGCCGGGGAAACGGCGGTGGTCTTGGACCCGCTTTACGGGCAGGAGTTCCGGTTCCCGGTCTACCGGGCGGTGGTCCGGGGGACAGAGCGGGTCTTTGCCGCCGGGGAGTTCAGCAACTGTGTCTGGGGGTTCTATATCCCCGATGACGTGTGAGGGAACAGCGTGGGGGCCTTGCTGTTGGCGTGTTTGCAGAAGTGTCCGGGGGGCGTGTCCCCCCCCTTGAATGTGAAAGGATGGTATCGTTATGGATCGAAAAATGGTTGCCCGGGAGACCTTGGACATCCTGGACCGGGGCGGGTATCAGGGACCCGGGGGGTGGGTGGACATCCAGGGGGCCCAGGAGCGGGCGGCGGCGGGGAGCCGGTTCATCCCCGAAGAGGAGAGGCTGGTCCTGCCGGACTGCCCCAGGGGGGAGACACGGGTCCGGCTGGCGGGCTGCTCCACCGTCCGGGCCGTTTTGGACCTGGCGGCGGAGGGAAAGACCGGCGTGGCGGTGCTGAATTTCGCCAGCGCCAAGAACCCCGGGGGCGGGTTTTTGAACGGGGCCATGGCCCAGGAGGAGAGTTTGGCGGCCTCCGGGGGGCTGTACCGGACCCTGACCCGCCACGAGGAATACTACCGGCGCAACCGGGCCTGCGGCCATATGCGGTACACCGGCTGCGCCATCTGGTCCCCGGAGGTGCCCTTCTTCCGGGACGAGGAGTTCCGGCTGCTGCCCGGGGTCGTGACCGCTTCGGTGCTGACTCTGCCCGCCGTCAACCTGGGGCAGGTCCTCCAGAAGGGGGAGGACGCAGGGCTGGCCAAGGCCGCTATGCGGGAGCGGATGGAGCGGGCCCTGGCCATCTTCGCTGCGATGGGGGCCCGGGAGCTGATCCTGGGGGCCTACGGGTGCGGGGTGTTCCGCAACGACCCCGGGGAGATCGCCCGGTGGTGGGCGGAGCTTCTGGCTCTGCCGGAGTATGCCGGGCGGTTCGGCGGGGTGACCCACGCCGTGCTGGACCGGTCCAGAAATCGGGCCTGCTGGCGGGCCTTTGAGGCGGTCTACGGGAAGGGGGGTGACGGGGATGGCCAGGAGCAGGGATGAATCCTTGGGGCGGTTTTTGAGCCTGGTCTTGCGGCACAAGCCGGAGGCGGCGTTCCTCCGGCTGGATGACCACGGCTGGGCCCGGGTGGACCAGCTGCTGGCGGGGTGCGCCAGGGCGGGGCATCCTTTGAGCCGGGAGGACCTGGAGCGGATCGTCCGGGAGAACGACAAGCAGAGATACCGGTTTGACGAGACGGGGGAGCTGATCCGGGCCAACCAGGGGCACTCGGTGGCGGTGGAGCTGGAGCTCCGGGAGGCTGTCCCGCCGGAGCGGCTCTACCACGGGACGGCGAGCCGGTTTCTGGAGAGCATCCGGCGGCAGGGCATCACCCGGCAGGGCCGGCGGCAGGTGCATCTTTCCGCCGACCTGGACACCGCCTGGAAGGTGGGGGCACGCCATGGGACGCCGGTGGTGCTGCCTGTCGACGCCGCCGCCATGGCCCGGGAAGGGCGGTTGTTCTGGCTTTCGGACAACGGGGTCTGGCTCTGCGAGGAGGTGCCTTGGCGGTTCGTACTCTGTGGGGAGATTCTGTATCACCGTTAAAAGGCATGGAAAACGGGCGGCCGCTTTTTGGGTGGCCGCCCGTTTGATCGTGGTCCTATAAATGTTTACTGCTGCTTTCGGAAGGTAATGACAAAGGCCCCTTTGACCTGGACTGATGTGGCCATATAATCGTAGGTGACAAGTTCCCAGCCGCTGGCGGCCCTTTCGTTGATGAGCCGGTCCAACAGCTCGATGTCGTTGGCGTCCGCTTTGTCGGAAAACCATTTGGCGCCTACCGTCAGGATCTCGGATTTGTAAGTGTACATGATCTGTTTCCTCCTGTGCAAAAGATCTGGTT
>CANOCD010000373.1 GCA_947564495.1 uncultured Angelakisella sp.
AAACGACGTGGCGGCGGGGGCTGTACTGGCGGCTTGGCTTGGTGTTTCCACTTAGCTTTGCGTGGGCGTTGGCGGCCTCCTTCCGGTTGGCCGATAGGGTATCCCCGCCTGCGGGCGGGGATGAGCCCTTCGGGCAAGCGGCCTGCGGGCCGGGGTTGGATGAGGCAGCCGCCATATCCTTATCACTACCGCTACCGGGGGCTTTGCCGGCAACGAGCTTTGCACCCCATCCCCTCCCCGAAAAAAATCCCCATCCCCCCTTGACAACCCCGCTGTTCCAATGTATTATTGTATTAGTCACATAGTACAATAACACACCGAAAGGAGAACTCAAGATGAATTGGGACCTGTCGGGCGACCGGCCCATCTGGCTCCAGCTCGCCGAACAGCTCCGCTTGGGCATCGTCACCGGGGAGTACCGGGCGGGCGACCGGCTGCCCAGCGTCCGGGAGCTGGCCGCCGAGGCCGCCGTCAACCCCAATACCATGCAGCGGGCCCTCTCGGAGTTGGAAAGCACCGGGCTGCTCTCCACCCAGCGGACCAGCGGGCGGTTCGTCACCCGGGATGAAAGCCTCATCCGGGAGGCGGGGCGCCAGATGGCCCGGGAGGAGACCGCCCGCTTTTTGGCCCGGATGGAGGGCCTGGGCTTTTCCCGGGGGGATGCCCTGGAGCTGGTCCGCCGGGAGGCGGAGCGGAAAGACAAGGAGGATCAGAATGGAAATGGAACGGAATGACCGGGAGACCCCGGCCCTGGAGTGCCGCCAGCTCTCCAAGATCTACGGCGGGACACGGGCCCTGGACACGGTGGACCTCACCGTGGAACGGGGGCGGATCGTAGGGCTGCTGGGGCCCAACGGCAGCGGAAAGACCACCCTCATCAAGACGGCGGCGGGGCTGCTGACCCCCTCGGCGGGGGAGCTGCTGGTGGGGGGCAAGATTCCCGGCATCGAGACCAAAAAGGCGGTCTCCTACCTGCCGGAGCGGACCTACCTCAACGACTGGATGCGGGTGGAGGACGTCCTGGGCCTCTTTGCCGATTTCTACCAGGATTTCGACCTCCAGAAGGCCCGGGAGATGCTCTGCCGCCTGGACATCCACCCCCTGGACCAGCTGAAAACCATGTCCAAGGGCACCAAGGAGAAGGTCCAGCTCATCCTGGTGATGAGCCGCCAGGCCGACCTCTACCTCCTGGACGAACCCATCGGCGGGGTGGACCCGGCGGCCCGGGAGTTCATCCTGGGGACCATCATCGGCAGCTACCGGGAGGACGCAACGGTCCTCATCTCCACCCACCTCATCCGGGACGTGGAGCCGCTGCTGGACGACGTGATCTTTCTGAACTACGGCAAGGCGGGGCTCCACGCCCCGGCGGAACAGCTCCGGGAGGAGCGGGGAAAGTCCCTGGACGAGCTGTTCCGGGAACTGTACCGGTGTTAGGAGGCGACGACAATGAAACGGAAACTTCTCAAATACGAGCTGATGGCCACCGCCCGGCTCTATCTGCCCCTTTACCTGGTGATGGCGGGCTTTTCTGTCCTGGGGCGGCTCTCCCTGTGGCGGCTCCCCTGGCAGGTCACCACTACAGAGGACCTGGCGGGCTGGACCAACCTCAGCATCACCGTGGATGTGGAAGGGGGCGGCCTGAAAGGCCAGTTCCTGGGCTCCCTCATCACCCTTGTGATGGTCCTCTATGTCCTGGTGGTGCTGGGGGCGTTGGTGGTCCACTTCATCATCACCCTCCAGCGGTTCTGGAAGAATCTCATGGGGGACGAGGGCTACCTGATGTTCACCCTGCCGGTCTCCACCGGGGACCTCCTTTGGGCCAAGGCCGCCAGCGTCTTTCTCTGGGGCTTCGCCACCGTTTTGATGGTGATCCTCTCGGTGCTGATCCTCGTCTGGCACCCCCAGCTGACGGCGGCCATCCGCCAGGGGCTGGCCGAGCTTGGCCCGGACGTCTGGGCCACCGCCGGCCAGATGGCCCGGCTCATCTTCCCCCCTGTGGCCTGGGCGCTGTTCCTGGCGGAACTGGTGGTCAACGGGTTCAGCGGGACCTTTCAGCTTTACGCCGCCATGGCCATGGGGCACACGGTGAAGCGGCACAAGGTGCTGGCCTCCCTGGTCTCCTACGGCGCCATCGCCACGGTGGTGGGGGTGGCGGCCTCCCTGCTCATGGGGCTGCTCCTCCCCGGCTTTGCCGCCAAGATGGACCAGATGGAACTGTTCATGTCCACCCCGGAGCTGCTCCTTATCGCCCAGGCCGCAGGGGAGTTTTTCACCGCCACCTGGGCCTTCGTCCTGGTCATCGACCTCGCCGCCGCCACGGGATGCTTCCTGTTGGCCCGGCATCTGCTGAACACCCAGCTGAATCTGGAGTGATGAAAAAGGGGGCCTCCCGGGGATGCGGGGGTCTTTTGCTGGAAATCGCAAAAAACAGTGGACGATTGCCCGGCGGCATGGTACAATAAAGGCGAAGGCAGGTGAGGAGCATGGAGGAGGAGACCACCCTGGCCCA
>CANOCD010000374.1 GCA_947564495.1 uncultured Angelakisella sp.
AATTCTTATCCGGGCCGCGGGATTATCATCGGGAGAAGTGAGGACGGTAAAAAGGGAGGAGGAACAGGTCCCGGGGTCCTTCCGGGACCGGACAGTCTATGTATCGTTATGTCATCAAACGGCTGCTGATGCTGATCCCCATCACCATCATCACCTCGTTTCTGGTCTTTTTCATCATCAACCTGGCCCCCGGCGATGTCACCGGGCAGCTGACCGGCAGCGAAGCCACCCCGGAGGAGGTGGCCGCCCTGCGGGCGGAGCTGGACCTGGACAAGCCCGTCGTGGTCCGTTACGCCAAATACTTCGGGGGCCTCCTCCGGGGGGACCTGGGGACCTCCTACATCACCGGGAAAAGCGTCTACGCCAGCTATATGGAAAAGCTCCCCGCCACCCTGGAGCTGGCCATCGCCTCCATTATCGTCTCCATCGTCATCTCCATCCCCCTGGGCATCTCCTCGGCGGTCCACCGGGGCTCCATCCGGGACAACGTTGGGATGGTGGCGGCCCTGCTGGGCCTTTCCATGCCAAACTTCTGGCTGGGGCTGCTGCTCATCATCGTCTTTGCCCTCAATCTAGGGTGGCTCCCCTCCGGGGGCTCTGACGGCTTCGCTTCCATCATCCTCCCCGCCGTCACCGTGGGCACCGGCCTCACCGCCATGCTCACCCGGACCACCCGGTCCTCCATGCTGGACGTCATCCGCCAGGACTACCTGCGGACCGCCAGGGCCAAGGGGGTGCCGGAGCGGCTGGTCATCCGCAAGCACGCCCTGAAAAACGCCCTCATCCCCATCATCACCGTCATCGGCACCCAGCTGGGGACCTGTCTGGGCGGGGCCATCCTCACCGAGACAGTGTTCGCCTGGCCCGGGGTGGGGCGGCTCATCCTGGACGCCGTGAACTCCCGGGACACCCCCATGGTCACCGGCTGCATCATCCTGAAGACCATCACCATCAGCGTTATCCTGCTCATCGTGGATCTTCTGTACGCCTTGGTGGACCCCCGCATCCGGGCCCAGTACGCGAAGGGAGGCAAGTGATATGGCAGCGAACAAAGAACAGGTCCTGGCCTCCCGCCGCTACGCCAAGCGGAGCCAGGGGGCGGAGGTCTGGCGGCGGCTGCGGAAGAACAAAGGGGCGATGCTGGGCCTCTTTCTCCTCCTGGTCATCGTCGCCATCGCCATCCTCTCCGGCTTTCTGCTGGATTACGACACCGACGTCATCGGCCAGAACATCACCCAGCGGCTCCAGCACCCCAGCTGGGAGCATCCCCTGGGCACCGACAACACCGGCCGGGACGTGATGTTCCGCATCTTCTACGGGGCCCGGTACTCTTTGAGCATCGGGGTGGCCTCGGTCCTCATCGCCCTGGTCATCGGGGTCACCCTGGGGGTCATCGCCGGGTACTACGGCGGCGCCGTCAGCGAGGTCATCATGCGCCTCTCCGACGCCGTGGCCTCCATCCCCAGCATCCTCATGGCCATCGCCATCGTCTCCGCCCTGGGGCAGAGCATCTTCAACCTGATGCTGGCGGTGGGGGTCACCAGCGTCCCCCAGTTCGTCCGCATCACCCACGCCGCCACCCTCACGGTGCGAAACCAGGAGTACGTGGAGGCCTCCCGGTGCCTGGGGCTCCGGGAGTGGCAGATCATCTGCTTCCACGTCCTCCCCAACTGCCTCTCCCCCATCATCGTCCAGACCACCCTCCGGGTGGCCTCGGCCATCATCTCCGCCTCCAGCCTCAGCTTCCTGGGGCTGGGCGTGCCGGCCCCCACCCCGGAATGGGGCGGGATGCTCTCCGCCGGGCGGAAGTACATCCGGGGCTACAGCTACCTGACCCTGTTCCCGGGGCTGGCCATTATGATCACCGTCCTGGCCCTGAACCTGCTGGGGGACGGCCTTCGGGACGCCCTGGACCCCAAACTGAAGAGGTGATATGACCATGGAAGAAACGAACAACATCCTGGAGATCCAGGACCTCACCGTCCACTACGTCCTGGAGGACGAGACGGTGGAGGCGGTAAACGGCATCGACCTTTCCCTGGGCCGGGGGAAGGTCCTGGGCCTGGTGGGAGAGACCGGGGCGGGCAAGACCACCACCGGCCTTGCCTGCCTGCGCCTGGTGCCCGATCCCCCCGGGGTCATCAAGTCGGGGCGGATCTTGGTGGACGGCATGGACCTGATGGCTCTGCCCCAGGCCAAGATGGAAAAGGTCCGGGGCAAGGAGATCGCCATGATCTTCCAGGACCCCATGACCAGCCTCAACCCCGCCTTTACCGTGGGGGAGCAGATCGCCGAGAGCGTCCAGCTCCACGAGGACGTCACCCGGGAGGAAGCCTATCAGAAGGCCCGGGAGATGCTGGAGCTGGTGGGCATCCCCGCCGCCCGGTCCACCGAGTACCCCCACCAGTTTTCCGGGGGGATGCGCCAGCGGGTGGTCATCGCCATCGCCCTGACCTGCAACCCCAAGCTGCTCATCGCCGACGAGCCCACCACCGCCCTGGACGTGACCA
>CANOCD010000375.1 GCA_947564495.1 uncultured Angelakisella sp.
ATATTGTAAGAAAATTATAGCATGAAAAGCAAACAAAGTAAAGGACCGGCGCTGTGATTTGGGAAGAACATCGCCTGCAAACTGCAAACCTGGAAAGGGCCTTTTTATCCCGCTAAGTCACCCGATCTCCTCGATGACCGGCAGAATCATGGGGCGGCGGCGGGTCCGGGCGTAGATGTAGTCGGAAAGGTCGTCCCGGATCTTCCCCTTGATGCTGCTCCAGTCCCGGTAGCCGGTGAGCCTGCACTGGGAAAGGGCCTTGAGCACGGCGTTCCGGGCCCCGTCCATCATCTCCTCGTTTTCCCGGACGTAGACGAAGCCTCGGGAGATGAGGTCCGGGCCTCCCACTACCTCGCCGGTGGCCGAGTCGATGGCGGCGGCCACCACGATGAGGCCCTCCTCCCCCAGGAGCTTCCGGTCCCGGAGGACGACGCTGCCCACGTCCCCCACCCCCAGGCCGTCCACCAGCACCCGCCCGGCGGGGACGGTGCCGTTCAGCCGCATGGTGACGCCGTCGGTCTCGATGACCCGGCCGATGTCGCTGATGATGATCTTCTTCTGGTCCATCCCCACGCTCCGGGCCACCCCGGCGTTTTTCATCAGGTGCTTGTACTCCCCGTGGACCGGCACGAAGAACCTGGGCCGGGTGAGGCTGAGGAGCATCTTGGTCTCGTCCTGGCAGGCGTGGCCGGAGACGTGGACGTTGTAGGTCCGCTCGTAGATGACGTCGGCCCCCAGCTTCATCAGGTCGTTGACCACGTTGCCCACCAGCTTTTCGTTGCCGGGGATGGGGTGGGCCGAAAGGATGATGTAGTCGTTGGGCCCCACCTTCACCTGGCGGTGGTCCCCGGCGGACATCCGGGTGAGTGCGCTCATGGGCTCCCCCTGGCTGCCGGTGCAGATCATCACCAGCTGGTCGTCCCCGTAGCTCCGCATCTGCTCCACGTCGATGATGACCCCGGGCTTGACAGCAAGATACCCCAAAGCCTGGGCCACCGCCACCACGTTGAGCATACTGCGGCCGAAGAAGGCCACCTTCCGCCCCGTCTTGACGGCGGCGTCGATGATCTGCTGGATGCGGTGGACGTTGCTGGCGAAGGTGGCGATGATGATCCGCTTCTTCCCCGCCCGCTTAAAGAGCTTGTCGAAGCTCTCCCCCACGGTGCGCTCGCTGGGGGTGCTGCCGGGGCGCTCGGCGTTGGTGGAGTCGGCCAGCAGGGCCAGGACCCCCTGTCCCCCCAGCTCCCCGAACCGGGCCAGGTCGATGACCTCGTTTTCGATGGGGGTGTAGTCGATCTTGTAGTCCCCGGTCTGGACCACCACCCCGTCGGGGGTGTGGATGGCCAGGGCGCAGGAATCGGGGATGGAGTGGTTGACGTGGATGAACTCCACCGCCATGCACCCTGCCTTGATGGTCTCCCCGGGGCGGACCACCGACAGCTTCACCTTGCCCGCCAGGCCGTGCTCCCGGAGCTTCCCCTCCACCAGGCCCAGGGTCAGGGCGGTGCCGTAGACGGGGACGTTCACCTCCCGCAGGAGGTAGGGCAGGCCGCCGATGTGGTCCTCGTGGCCGTGGGTGAGGAAGATCCCCCTGATCCGCTCCCGGTTCCGGACAAGGTAGGTGTAGTCGGGGATGACCATATCCACCCCCAGCAGGTCCTCGTCGGGGAAGGCCAGGCCGCAGTCCACCACCAGGATGTCCTCGCCGCACTCGTAAACGGTGATGTTCTTGCCGATCTCCCCCAGCCCCCCCAGGGAGATGATCTTCAGCAGGGGCCGCCCCGGCTTCAGCTGGTGGCTGTTCCGCCGCAGGGGGCACTTCACCGATTCCGGGGCCAGGGTCAGGGTGCTGTTTTCCATCAGGACCTTGGACCGGCGGGGGTGCTGGGCCTCCTTCTGGGGCTTCTGGCTCCCCCGCTCCCTCTGGGGCTGCTGGGGGGCCGCCTGCTGCTGGGGCTGCTGCTCCCGGCTTTTCTGCCTGCGGCCGCCCTGGCGCTTGGAGAGGTCCTCCTGGGGCTGGCGGTCCTTCTTCTTCCCCTGGGCCTGCTCCCCGGTCTTGGCCGGCTGGGGGGCGGCCCCGGCGGGCTTTTTGCCGATCTGGGCCATGGGGCGGCGGCTCCGGCGGGGGGCCTCCTGCTTCTGGGCCTCCTCCTGCCGGGGCTGCTGGGCCGGGCGTCTCCCTCTCCTGGAGTGGAGCTTCTCGGTGAAGCCCTCCGGCACCAGGACCTTGCTTTCGCTATTCTTTTTTTCCGTCACGTTTTTACCTCCGTATCCTATTTTCTGTTTCGATCTTTTTCTTGCTGTCAGAAAAGAGCCCTCCCCGAAAAACCGCAGGAAAGCGACCCTAGAAAGCCTTTCCCGTTTTCTGTCGGAAAAAGCCCAAAGGGGAGGTATTCTGTTATCTGACAAAACCCCGCTCCCACAGGAGGGGGAACAATTCTGGAAAGAAGGGACCGGGTCCCGAGACCGGGTCCAAAAGGGGCCGTAACGCCCCAACGCATTCTATAC
>CANOCD010000376.1 GCA_947564495.1 uncultured Angelakisella sp.
ATAAAATAATTTCCACTGGAGATTTTAGAGCGAGCCCAGCGGCCAAAGAAACGAAAGAGAAGGAGCGTGTTTTTATGACCACCACCGCCAGCCAGGGGCTTTCCACCCGAAAGGCCCTCCGGCTCCTCGCCATCGCCATCGCCCTGATGCTTGTCAGCTGCATCGGGGCCTCGGCCTTGCAGACCGGCTTCGGCAAAGTCCGGGTGACTGCCTTCACCCTGCCCACCGGCAACGGCAAATGGATCGCCGGGGACCTCTTCGTCCCCCGGGAGGCATCCCCGGAAAACAAGGTCCCCCTGGTCATCGCCGCCCCGGGGTACCTGAACAACAAGGAGATGCAGGACAGCTCCGCCATCGAGCTTTCCCGCCGGGGGATCGCCGTCATGGCCATCGACCCCTACTACCACGGGGAATCCAGCTCCTCCTCCCTCTCGGTCATCGAATCCACCATGATGGAGGGGGTGGGGATGGTCCCCATGGTGGAGTTCGCCAGCAAAAGCCTGGACTTTGTGGACCCCGCCCGGATCGGGGTCATGGGCCACTCCATGTCGGGGATGTCGGTGTGGATGACCCTGGCCCAATACGGCGGCCGGTACCACGCCGCCCTGGAGGCGGCCACGGCCCCCGATTCCGACGGCGGGGCGGAGATCACCCCGGCGGAGCGGGCCGCCGCCGAGGCGGAGAGCAAGGTCTGCGCCGGGCTGGCCTCGGGGAACGTCCGCCTTTCCACCGAGGAGCTCTGCGCCGGCATCCACGCCAACCTGGCCATCAACTACGGGCGGTATGACGAGGGGTGCTACGACCTGACCCGGGGGAACGGGGACCTCTCCGGGGACTGCTATGAGTCCCTGGCGGCGGTGAACTCCGGCCTGGGCGAGGGGGAGAAGGTCTCCTCGGTGGAGTTGGGCCGCTTCTACGGGGACGCCGCCAACAAGACCCTCCGGGTGGTGTACAACCCCGCCGGGACCCATCAGCAGCAGCATTTTTCCACCCAGAGCACCGGGGACAACGTGGAGTTCTTCACCGCCGCCTTTCAGCTGGCCCCCGCTTTGGGCCGGGAGGACCAGTTCTGGCTCTGGAAGGAGTGCTTCAACGGCCTGGGGCTTGTCGGCCTTCTGATGTCGGTGGTCCCCCTGGCGGTGCTCCTCCTCCGGGTCCCGGTCTTTGCCGGGCTGGCGGGGACCGCCCCCGCTCCCCTGCCCGCCCTGACCACCCCCGCCGCCAAGGGGATGTTCTGGGGCGGCTGGACGATCAGCTGGGTGATCTCCTGGCTGACCTTTATGCCGGTGACCAAGCTGGACACCGTTTTCTTCCCGGCCACCGCCGGGATGGGCCTGACCAAGTGGTTCCCCCAGCAGGCCAACAACTTCCTCCTCCTCTGGGCGGTCTTTAACGGGCTGGTGGGACTGGTCCTCTTCTGGGCCTCCTACCGCTTCTTCGGCAAAAAGAACGGGGTCACCCCGGACCAGTGGGGCCTCCGGACCGGCGCCCGGGAGTTCCTCCTCACCCTGGGGCTGGCGGTCTGCGTGTTCCTGGGCTTCTACGGCTTCGTCATGGCGGCGGAGTATCTGTTCCACACCGACTTCCGGTTCTGGTTCGTGGCGGTGTGCGGCTTCACCGCAGACAAGCTCCCCATCCTGCTGGAGTACCTGCCCTTCTACTTCCTGTTCTTCGCCGCCAACGCCCTGCTGACCAACGGGGTCGACCGGGTGGCGGGACAGCGGGACGGGATGAACATCCTCATCTGCGGGCTGGGGAACGTGCTGGGGATCGTGGCCCTGAACACGGTGCAGTATGTCACTCTGTTCACCACCGGGGTGGCCCGGTGGCAGGCCGACCGGCTTTATCCCCTGCTGGCCCTGCCCCTGATCCCCTTCCTGTTCCTGGCGGCGTACATCAACCGGAGGCTGTTCCAGGCCACGGGGAAGGTCTGGCTGGGGGCGATGGTGAACTGCCTCATCGTGGTGGCGGCAGGGGTGGCCAACACGGCGACGCTGCTTCCGGTGTAAGGCCCGGGGCCTGGCCTCGGCCGACAGGCTGTGGATAGCGGACATATAGAAGATCAAAAGCAAAGCCGGGAAAGGGCCGTGGACCGCCCTCTCCCGGCTTTGTTTTTCCGAAAGGAGGAGGTCCCGTGAACGGCTCTCCGGGCCGGGGCTTTCCGGGCCCGGAGGCGGAAAAACGGGGCCACCTTTTTCTCCTCCCGCCGCCCCTGGAAAATATTCCGGGACGCAAGAAGAAATTGACACCGAAACTTCCCCGGTGTTATAATATAATAGAGAAAGAATTGTGCTTTGCCCCGTCCCCGTCTCGAGGAGGCATCGGAATGGAGAAGCTGGAAATGAAAGAAAAGCGGGAAAAGAAGAAAAGGAACAAGGGCTTCCCTTTGTTCCTTTCGGTCATATTGGTCTTTTGCGTCCTGGGCGGGGTGGTGGTGTCGGTCTCCCGGCGGACTTCCCGGGAAATGTCCGACTCGGCCATCCAGAACCTCACCGAAAGCCTCA
>CANOCD010000377.1 GCA_947564495.1 uncultured Angelakisella sp.
CGTTCGACAGCCCCATAATTTCATCCGTTTCCTTATCAAGGGCCACCAGCAATCAAGGCCGTCATCACGAAAGAGGAACGCAAGAAAGTCCCCGTCACAAAATCGTAAGAAACTCGTAGGGAAAAAAGCAGACCCTCCCCCGCCGGACCTGGTAAACTATTGTGGGACGGCGGCCGCCTTGCGCCGGGGGGAAAGCAGGCGTATAATAGGAGCCATCAAGCCAAAAAGGACAGGTGAAAGCAGATGAAGGACCCCATCCTTGTTGTGGATGACGAAAAGGAGATCGCCGACCTGGTGGAACTCTACCTGAAAAACGAGGGCTGGCAGGTGGCCAAGTTCTACGCCGCCCTCCCCGCCCTGGAGTTCGCCCGGACCCGGGAGGTCAGCCTGGCCATCCTGGACGTGATGCTGCCGGATATGGACGGCTTCACCCTCTGCCAGCGTATCCGGGAGGACCACCTCTACCCCATCATCATGCTCACCGCCCGGGTGGAGGATATGGACAAGATCACCGGCCTCACCCTGGGGGCGGACGATTACGTCACCAAGCCCTTCAATCCCCTGGAGCTGGTGGCCCGGGTCAAGGCCCAGCTGCGCCGGTACGCCCGGTACAACACCGCCGGTCAAAGGGCCGAGGAGGACACCCTGGAGCTCCGGGGCCTCTCCATCTCCCGGGAGAGCCACCGCTGCACCCTCAACGGGGAGGAGGTCCCCCTGACCCCCCTGGAGTTCTCCATCCTCTGGTACCTCTGCGCCCGCCGGGGCAAGGTGATCTCCTCCGAGGAGCTGTTCGAGGCGGTGTGGGGGGAGAAGTACCTGGACAACAACAACACCGTCATGGCCCACATCGCCCGGCTGCGGGAAAAGCTCCACGAGCCGCCCCGCCGCCCCCGGTTCGTCAAGACCATCTGGGGCGTGGGCTACACGGTGGAATAGGAGGCATCCCCTATGAATGAACTTTTTTCCCGGTTCCGGGACCGGTGCTCCGACCTTTTGTACCGCCTGGGCATCGGACGCTATTCCTACAGCCAGGGCCTTTCCCGGCGGCTGCTGTGGGAGTATTTCCTCTCCCTGGCGGGGACCTTTTTGGCCATCGGCGCCCTGGAGGTCCTCTGCGCCTTTTTCTTTGCCGGCGCCAGCGGGTGGCGGAAGATCCCCGTCCTCTCGGACCTGATCTACCTGGCCGGGCACAACCCCCTGTGGGCCTTTCTTCTGACAGGGGTCCTGGGGTGGATGGTCTGCACCGTTTTCTTCCTCCGGCGGCCCCTGAGGTACCTGGACGAGCTGGTCTACGCCGCCGAGGACCTGACCCGGGACCCCGACCGCTCCATCCTCCTGCCGGAGGAACTTCGGGAGGTCCAGGACCACCTGAACCACGCCAGGGAGAAGGCCCTCCGGGCAGCGGCAGCCGCCAGGGAGGCGGAGCAGCGGAAGAACGACCTCATCGTCTACCTGGCCCACGACCTCAAGACACCCCTCACCAGCGTCATCGGCTACCTCACCCTCCTCCGGGACGAGCCCCAGATCTCCCCGGAGCTTCGGGGCAAGTACACCGGCATCGCCCTGGACAAGGCCCTCCGCCTGGAGGACCTGATCAACGAGTTCTTCGACATCACCCGCTTCAACCTCACCACCCTGGTCCTGGAGCCGGAGCGGACCAACCTCAGCCGGATGCTGGAGCAGGTGACCAGCGAGTTTCTCCCCGTCCTGGGGGAAAAGGACCTTTCCTGGGAGACCCGAATCCCCCCGGAGGTGGAACTGGTCTGCGACCGGGACAAGCTCCAGCGGGTGCTGGACAACCTCATCCGCAACGCCGTGAACTACAGCTACCCCGGCACCGCCATCCTCCTGGAGATGGAACCCGGGGAGGGGGAGGTCACCCTCCGGGTCAAAAACCACGGGCGGACCATCCCGCCGGAAAAGCTCTGCCACATCTTCGAGCAGTTCTACCGGGTGGATTCCTCCCGGGCCTCGTCCACCGGCGGGGCGGGGCTGGGGCTGGCCATCGCCAAGGAGATCGTGGAGCTCCACGGGGGGACCATCACGGCGGAGAGCGAAAACGAGAGCATCCTCTTTACCGTCATCCTGCCCCGGGAGCGGGGATAAAACCAGGCGGCTGCCCGCAAGCGGGACGGCCGCCTTTTTCTATGCCTCCGGGGTCAGGTTGTTCCAGCAGTAATCCGCCTCCCCCGCCGAAAGGTAGACCGAGCACTCCCGGCAGTAGGGCTCCTCGTCGAACCAGAGCCAGCCCTCCAGGAGGAAGGAGCGGTAGCCCCGGTAGGTCATGGTGAACTCCAGTTCCATCCCGCTGTCCAGCTTTTCGGCCAGGGCCTCCAGAGGGATGACCTCCCGTATCGCCCTGGTCTCCTCCTCCGTTTCGGTGAAGATGTAGACGGTCACGTCGTCGGGGGAGGCCCGGAAACGAAGCTCCGATCTGTCGGTATAACAGAATTTTCCGGTCTTGTTGTTTGGGTTGTCTTTCCCTACATAAAAGCCGTCC